>CAYYDL010000388.1:0-1684 GCA_964470545.1 uncultured Hyphomicrobium sp.
GGCACAGGGCACTCCTTCACGATCGCATCCATCGCTGCGCTGATACCGGAAAGCGAGTAGCTGTCGATCGTGGTCGTCCCGCGCTTGGACTGACCCTGCACCGTCATGCTCTTGCCGCCTTTCATGGCAGCTAGCAGCGCACCTTCCTGAGCCGGGTTCTCGATCCAGGCATTATCCTTGTCCGTGAACATCGTGAACTTGGTGCCATCGACGTCCACCGTCACCTTGCTGCCTTCCTTGAAGGCATAGCCGATAATGGTGCTGGCCTCGTTCTTGATCTTCTTGGCAGGAATGATCGTGATCATGAAGTAGACCGGATCCCGGCTCTTCACCCCTGACGGCTGGTATTTCGAATCCGTCGGCTGAGAGGCGACGAAACACATCTTTCCGTCGCCGCTATTGGACGTGTACGCCGTCCAGGATTTGAACGCGCCAATGCTGGTGGCTCCTCCCGGGGCCTGCGCGTGAGCCGCAGCCAAGGTCGCGGCAAGGAAGCCAGCCGTGATCAGGGGGGTTCGAGCGTCCATGACGTCCCTATACGTATTTCTCGGGTCTCCGAGACCGCGCAAAGCGGCTCGCCGGCACACTTATTAGTGAAAATGCCGCGATTGGGGTTAACTTTTTGTGAACCCCGCTGATCGGTCCGGATTCCGGTTTGTTGCCCAACCCCCAGCCCGACTTCTCGCCAACAAAATCGACCAGAATGTGGTCGAAGGCGACGCCCTAAACCTCGGGAGATGCGTTCAAAGCAGCGGCGGGCGTGGTCGTCACTCGGTCCCGTCGTCCGCCAGGGCGCGCTTCGCCGCCTCCCGGTGAATCGGGGTGATGTGGGCGCGCACGAGGCCGATAGCGGCGAGGAGGACCATTGCGTCGTCGGTGAAGCCGAGGCCGGCTATGATGTCCGGAATCGCGTCGAACGGCAGGATGAAATAGGCAAGCGCCGCCAGAAGGATTCCCCGGACCCGATGGGGTGTTGCGGGGTCCAGCGCGCAGTAATACGCGGCCACCAGTTCCTCGGCGAAGGGTATCGCGCGGGCCGCCTTGCGCAAGGTCGACCAGAAGCGGCGCCGCACGCGTTCCGCGCGTTCGCCTTCCTCTTCCGGGCCCAGAATCTCGCCGTATTTCACATCACTCATGGACACTTCCCTCCCGCATCGGCGACTTCACATGGGATCGCCTGCCGTTCCCAACAAGCGTCAGTTGCCGGCGATCCTGTCCATAGCCTCGGCGAGCTTCATGTCGAGTTCCGTCAGGCCGCCCGCGGAATGGGTCGAGAGCGTCACGTCCACGCGCTTGTAGACATTGGACCATTCGGGATGATGGTCCATCTTCTCCGCGCCCAGCGCCGCCCGGGTCATGAAGCCGAAGGCCTCGTTGAAATCCTTGAAAGTGAAGCTCCGGAATATGGCCTTGCCGTCGTCGGTGGGACGCCATGCGGAGAGTCGTTTCAGCGCGGTTTCGCGCTCATCAGCGGAAAGAAGCTTCGGCATAATGTCCTCCGGCGGCTTCGGTCCCGAGCGGATAGGCCTCCTCAACGATATAGGGCCCACCTCCGGTCGATGCCTTGGAGGAGTAGAGGACGAAGCGGTTCACCGGAAACGCCGCGGCAATAAAGCCGCCGCGGATCGACAGGTATTCGGCGATGTCACGCTCGGTGGCGCCACGGAGACGCGCGAGCGTCACG
>CAYYDL010000389.1:0-5989 GCA_964470545.1 uncultured Hyphomicrobium sp.
TCCTCGAAGTCTGGAACAAGATCGACCTGCTTCCGAGCGACCGCAGGGCTGAGCTACAACACGAAGTGCTGCGCAACGCCCGTCCGCCTGTTCTGGTTTCCGCCGAGACGGGCGAGGGCATGGCGCCGCTGCTGCAGGCGATTGATTCCCGCCTCGGCGCTTCCGACGAGATCCTGGATGTTATAGTGCCTGGAAGTGCCGGCGCGCTGCTCAATTGGCTGCACGAGGCGAGCGATGTCGTGGCCCGCGAAGCCCGCAAGGACGGTAGCATCGAATTGCGCCTCAGGGTCCCGGGTGAAAAGAAAGATCGCGTCATCGGCCAGCTTCGCAAGAATGGCATAACCGTCTAAGCTTATCTGATGGATGAGCGAGTGACATGCTGCATTGCTGGCGGCGGTCCGGCCGGAATGATGCTCGGTGTGCTCTTGGCACGCGCCGGCGTCGACGTCTGTGTTCTCGAAAAGCATAAAGACTTCTTCCGCGATTTTCGCGGCGACACGATTCAGCCCTCCACCTTGCGGATGATTGAAGAGTTGGGTTGGCTTCCCGAGTTTCGGAAGTTGCCGCATCAGGAAGTGAAACGCCTTTACATGCAGTTCGGCGAGACGCGCGTCGAGATGGCCGACTTTTCGCACCTTCCCCTCACGACGAAATTCATCGCGCTGATGCCGCAATGGGACTTCCTGAACTTCCTCGCTGAGAAGGGCCGCGCTTATCCGCATTTCGATTTGAAAATGAATACCGAGGCAACGGGCCTTGTCTATGACGGCGACCGCGTCTCCGGTGTGACCGTCAAGACGCCGGATGGGCCGGTCACCATCCGTGCGGATCTCGTCGTCGCAGCGGATGGCCGCCACAGTACGCTGCGCGCAGCCGCCGGGCTCGTCAGCGAAAACTTCGGCGCGCCGATGGACGTGATGTGGTTTCGCCTCCCGAGGCTACCGGGCGACACCGAAGAGTCGCTCGGCCGCTTCGATGCCGGGCGCATTTTCATCATGCTCCAGCGCGGCGACTACTGGCAGTGCGCTTACATCATTCCGAAAGGCGGCGACGCCAGCATTCGCGCCGAAGGACTCGATGCGTTCTGCAAGTCCGTCGGTGCTTTGCTTCCGTTCGATGCGGCGAGGACAGAGGCCATTTCCGACTGGGATCACGTCAAGCTGCTGACCGTCGTCGTCGACCGCCTCAAAACGTGGACGCGTCCGGGATTGCTTTGCATCGGCGATGCCGCCCACGCGATGAGTCCCGTCGGCGGAGTGGGTGTCAATCTCGCCGTCCAGGATGCCGTGGCGGCCGCGAACCGGCTCTGGCAACCGCTGAAAGAAGGCGATCTGCAGATGAGCGATCTGAGAGCCATCCAGACGCGCCGCACGTTTCCGACAGTTGCGACCCAGCGCCTGCAGCTTGCCATACAGAACAGGGTGATCTCGAAAACGCTCAAGGCGAAGGGACCGATCAAACCGCCGCTGTTCGTCCGCCTGACGTCGACGTTTCCATTTCTGGCGCGGCTGCCTGCGCGTCTCATTGGCCTCGGCTTTCGTCCTGAACACGTGGCGGCGCACATCAGAGCAGCAGACGGACACTAGCTTTTCTCAAGCGCTTTCGCGTCGTCCCAGAGCGCGTCCATCTCTTCGAGGGTCGACTGCAACGGTGTCTTGCCGCGTTCTGCCAACACCTTTTCGATGTGCGCGAAACGGCGGAGGAATTTCTGGTTGGCACCGCGAAGTGCTGCCTCGGGATCGATCTCGAGATGCCGCGCGATGTTCGCCATGACGAACAGCATGTCCCCGAACTCTTCTTTAATTGCGGAGTCTTTATTGGCGCCTTCCGACTCGCGTTCCACGAGCCGGCCGGAAGGCCCTGCTTCGTCCACGCCCGGCGGCCGGCTCTCCGGAGGAGAGTCGCCGGGCGCCAACAAAGATTCCGCGCGTGGATCGTGGGGAAGCGCCACCTCTTCGAACTCGGCAATCTCTTCCTTCAACTTCTCGAATACCGGCCGCAGGTTGGGCCAATCGAAACCAACCTTCGCGGCTTTGTCCTGCAACTTGATGGCGCGCGTCAGAGCGGGGAGTGTCGTAGGAACGTTCGCTAACGTGACGGGTCCCTGTGCAGGAGTTCCAGTCTCTCCGAAGAGGCGCGCCCGCTCGGCAGCTTTCTCAGCGCGCTCTTCCGCCTTGAGTTGGTCCCACGTCGCCTTCACCGCCGATGGATCGCGCGCGGTGCCGTCGCCGAAGACGTGCGGGTGGCGCCGGATCATCTTCCGAGTGATGGCCTCGACCACATCCCCGAACGAAAACGCGCCTTGCTCTTCGGCGAGGCGCGAATGATAGACGACCTGCAACAACAGATCGCCAAGCTCGTCCTTGAGATCTGAAAGATCGTGCCGTTCGATGGCGTCGGCGACTTCGTAGGCTTCTTCGATCGTATAGGGCGCGATTGTCTCGAAGCTTTGCTCGAGATCCCACGGACAGCCCGTGACCGGCGTGCGAAGCGCCGCCATGATTTCGATGAGCCGCGCGATATCGCGCGAAGGTTTCACCGTAGATGTCATGTCCGTCCTTTCATGCGTTGCGCCGGACACTAATCGAGCGCACCCGATCCGCCTAGCGCGCAGGCCGCGGCGAATCTGGCGCCCGGGCGCTTGTCGCGGGCAGGACGTCTGATAGTCTTCTCGGCAAGGGACAACAGGGCGGCCATGCATATTCTCTTCAACGGCCTGCTGATGGCGCTGGAGCTCGCGGCGATTTTTGCCGTCGCCTGGGCCGGTTTCACTGCACCGTTGCTCTTCGCCGCTGGGACAGCGCTTCTGGCGCTCGCTGTGGGCGCCGCGCTCGAGATCGCCCGTCTCCGGTATGAATTTCCTTTCTACTTCGAACGCCTGCCGGGGCGCTCGATCATCATCATTGTCATCGCAGGCGTGGTGGAATCCGTCACCAAAGCGATCCTGGCGGGTGTCGTGGGCCTGTTGACGTTCCTCGGCACCGATCCGGGACGTTTAAAGCTCGTCTCGATCATCTTCGCGATCTCGCTCTTCCTCGGCGTTCAGATCGTCCGTGTTCTGATGGATCGCCTGAAGGCCCGGCCATTACGCTGGGGCTATTTCCGTCTCGCTGCCCCATTGGGACTGATCTTCTCGGCCGGACTGACGTTTCTCCCGGCGCCGGGCATCACCGAGCTGGCCAAGCGCGCTGCCTTCGATCTTCCCGCCAGGCCGACGATGGAGCAGGCGAGCGAGTTCCTGTTCCTCCTGAAACAGAGCTTCGATGAGATTGTTGTCAGGATGCTGTCCTGGGTGTTCGATCCGGTATTGGCTCAGGCGATCGGCGCCGTGGTGTCGGTCAACATGCTTTCGGGATTTGTGTTGGCGCTCTACGCCGTCTTGATCGCCGAAGGGATACGAACACTCGAACGGAAGGAACCTTAGCCGCGAGAGGCCAGCGATGCCGCTTCGGATCGCGCATACCACGTTGATGCTGCCAGAGGCGCTTGTCATCGAGAGCCTGCTCAGCGCACACGGAATTCTCTTCGCGACGGCAGGCAAGGACATCATCTCCCAGGCGCCGCAGTTCGCGATCCTGTACGGCGGCATTTCCTTTCTTGTCAGCGAAGAGGATCTTGCGGACGCCCAGCGCCTCGTCGCAAGCGGAGAAGCCGTGCCGGGCTACACGACGATCGAAAGCGCAGGTTTTGAAGCGCATCCGTTGCGGAACGCGATCCTCGGCTTCCTGATCCTGATCATGGGCGCACCATTTCCGTTCTGGTATCGAAATGCGGGCGGCCAGACAGACGGCGATGAGCCAGACTTGAAGCTGCGGAAGTGACCCCCCGCCCGCCCGGCCTAATTTCGCATAATATGTATTATGGAAATAAGATCCAGGAAAGACCTGTGTATCAAAATGATACAAAAGATGCCGGACCAACCCATGGGATGTGCTGGCCCGGCGCGCGAAATTACTTCTCGCCCTTTTCGTGCTGTGCGGCGAACGCGTTGAGCAGTCTGACTCCCCAGCCGGCACCCCAGCTCTGATTGATGTCATTGCGGCTGCCGTCCATCGCCGTACCGGCAAGATCGATGTGACTCCAGGGCGTGTCCTTCTGGACGAAACGCTGCAGGAACGCTGCTGCTGTCGCCGCACCAGCCCAGCGTCCGCCGGCGTTCTTCATGTCGGCGTTCTTGGAATCCATCGCCTTGTCGAACGCTTTATCGAGCGGCATCCGCCAGAGCTTTTCGCCCGTCGCGCGTGAAGCTGAAAGAAGCTCGTCCGCCAGCTTGTCCTCATTGGAAAAGAGGCCCGCGTACTCCTTGCCGAGCGCAACCATGATCGCGCCCGTTAGCGTCGCGAGGTCGATGACGAGCTTCGGCTTGTACTGCTCCTGCGCGTACCAGAGCACGTCC
This sequence comes from uncultured Hyphomicrobium sp., assembly GCA_964470545.1. Taxonomy (GTDB): domain Bacteria; phylum Pseudomonadota; class Alphaproteobacteria; order Rhizobiales; family Hyphomicrobiaceae; genus Hyphomicrobium_B. The sequence goes on from CAYYDL010000389.1 coordinate 4,397, forward strand.
GCGAGCACGAGTCGGCCTTCGGCGTCCGTGTTGATGACTTCAATCGTTTGTCCTGACATCGACTTGATGATGTCGCCCGGCCGCGTCGCCGTGCCGGACGGCATGTTCTCGACGCAACCGATGAGGCCGACGGCATTCACATTGGCCTTGCGTTCGGCGAGCGCGTGCATCGTTCCGATGACGGCCGCCGCGCCGCCCATGTCGCCCTTCATGTCCTCCATGCCGGCTGCGGGCTTGATCGAGATGCCGCCCGTATCGAACACGACGCCTTTGCCGACGAAGCAGATTGGCTTCTGCTTTTTGCTACCTTTGGCGCCGTTCCAGACCATAACCGCGAGGCGCGATGGCCGCGCACTGCCTTGGCCGACTGCGAGGAGCGAGCCCATGCCAAGCTTCTCCATGTCCTTGACGTCCAGGATTTCGACATCGACACCGAGCTTTTCGAGCGCTTTCGTCTTCTCCGCGAGTTCGACGGGCCCGAGGATGTTCGCCGGTTCGTTGACCAGATCACGGGCCAGGTTGACGCCGTTGGCGACGGCCTTCAGCGGCTGAAATGCCGCTTTGGCTTTATCCGGATGCACAACCTGGATGACCAGCTTTTTCAGACCGTCCTTATCCTGGCTGGCGTCGTCTCCGGATTTCTTCGTCAGATATTTCTTGAAGTTGTAGTGGCGCAGCATTGCGCCCTGCCCGATCAGCGCTGCGATCTCATCGGCTGAAAGCGTTTCCGAACCTTCGATATCGACAATCACGCTCGCGGAATTCGTCTTGCGGGCCTGGATGGCAGCGAGCACCGCACCGCCGAGATCCACCGCCTGCTGTTCTGTGAGCGTGCCCGCCTTGCCGATCCCGCTGACGATCAGCCGGTCGATCCCGAGCTTCGCCGGAGCAAGGATTTCGATGGACGACTTGTACTTGCCCTTGAAGTCCGCCGCCGCGGCCGCCTTGCTGACAGCGCTGGCAGATTTCGTATCGAACTCCCGTGCCTTGGTACCGAAAACCACGCCATCGCCAGCAAACACAACGGTCACCGTCTCAGGATCGGCATTGAGAGGCGCAAATGTAATTTCGAGGCGATCGGACATTTTCGGGACGACTCCAGGTTAAAGATGAAACCCCAATTGTGGGGTTGAGAAATTCATGGGCGGGAACGCGGACGCCGATCCGCTTGGCACCCCACAAGGTCCTGTGAGAATGAGGGTCACGCGAGACTTGGCCGGGCGCACAACTTAGTCGTTCGCAGAGACGTGGCAAGCGAACCGTGGAACAGGTCAGCGCATCTTAGGCTCTGAAGCACCTTAACTCTCTGCAGCGCAAGCAGGAATTTTACAAAATCCCCGACAGTTGCCAATGCTGAACAGCCGAAATTCTGCCATTGTGCTATGGGAGCCCGAAGCTTCATCGCGGGGCCGGCGATGAGGGCTTCGATCGCGTGACGGAGGCGGGGGGATCGGCTGAAGCATGCGAATCTTTTCGAAATACGTATTCCGGCAGGCTGCGAGTTCCTTCCTGCTCATTCTCGTCTCGTTGACGGGCATCGTCTGGATCGCGCTGGCGCTGCGGCAGTTCAACGTCGTGACGAGCCAGGGCCAG
>CAYYDL010000390.1:0-1956 GCA_964470545.1 uncultured Hyphomicrobium sp.
TCTTGCAATTCAGGAGGGGCGTCATGCGGAAAACATGGGGTCTGGCAGTCGTGATCTTGGTCGCTCTGTTGGCCGCCATCGAGTTCGGCGTGGCAAGAAGCGCGCCTCAAAGCGCGCGTTCGACGGCTCAACCGCCATCGCTAGGCGGCAAGCTCGTGGTGCACGAATGGGGAACCTTTACCAATTTCGCCGGCTCCGACGGAATACAATTGGGCGTAACTCGCATTTCTCTATGCCGCAGATGGCCGGTATAGCCGGGTTTGCTCAGTTTCAATGCGGTAGTTTACAAAGTCGTCCCAGCTGCCGTTGAGGTAGATCGCCCGCAGGTGCAACATGGCCTGGGCGCCGTTTACGGTCCAGCGCATGCCGGTGCATTCCAGGCGATCTTTCACCAGGTGGCGGCAGGCTCCTTCCGCCACGCCGCTGCCGATCGGATAGCCGGCGGTCAGGTATTCGTCGTATTTCATGTGCTCGCGATTGTTCTCGTAGTATTGAATCGCCGCGTTCAGCGTTTTCCGTTTCTCTCCCTGGAGGCCATGTTCGTCGCGCAATCGCTTCAAGCCGCCGATCACGTAGCCCGCCTTGCCCGCCAAGAGCATTCGCAGGCGATTGATCACGAACGCTTCCGCTTCAGAGCTCCGTTCCGCGTGGAAGCAGTAGGCCGCCTGCCACAAACGCTCCAGCACATGGAACAGATCGAGAATTCCCACCGCGCGAGGCAACCACTCGCGCGCCACCTCCCAGAGCGCTCTTTCGCCATCCATCAAACAGACCAACCGCTTGCGGCGTTGGGGATCGCGCTCCTGGCAGGCGATGGCCATCTCGGCGAAGGTCCGCTCGCGGCCCGTGCAGCCTTCCCCTTCGACGGCCCGCGTCATTTCTGCCCAGACCTGTTTATGCTGCGGCGAGGGACGATCGGCGGCGCGCTGCTTGCGACGCACCTCGTCCACCACGTCGTCGGCCGTGCGGCGAAAGCGGTCGATGCTGTAGACAGCGCCCACGTAAGCCATTTGCTTTTTGTTGGCTTTCTCGCCTTTGCCTCGCCGCGGACGCGAGCCGTGAATGCGCTCTGCCAAGGGACGTCGCATGGGCACGCCCTTGCCATCGGCCGTGGCCACCAGGATTTCGCCCTCTTCCTGAGCGGGCGGCGCCGAGCGTTGAGCCTGGAATGCCTCGGCGTGCTCAGACATCCGCTGATTCATCTGCTCAGCCGCCCGTTCGCTGGGAGCCAGGCCCAGGATGGCCCGCAAGGAAGTCGCCGCCTCGCTAAAGGACTCCTTCACGCATAAACGTTGCAGCCAATCTTCCAACACATAGGAGAACTCGCCCGCAGGCAAGCCGAGTCGTACGTCGAGCGGCGCTTGCTCGATCTTCTGTCCCTCCCGACGGGCATAGACGCGGCGCTTGATGAACAGCTCGCCGAAGATCGATAGATAACGCCGCGTGCGAAAGTCCTTAAGGCGATGGAGCAGTTGATCCCCCAGTTTCAACTCCGCCCCAGCATCGCCGTCGCCCTGCGCTGCGACGAACGCTTCCAGCAGCGTCCGTCCCACAGCCAACAACTCCGCAAACAATTCACGCTCGGTCTGATCAATGCGCCGGCCATCGCTTGCAGACCGCTCGACGAAACGACAAATCGCCTGCAACTGCGTCTGGGCCTTGAGAAATGCCCTCTCCTGCGAGATGATCATGGCTGGGCCTCCGTGAGGACGGAATGGTTGTTCTCCATCTTCCGTTCTATCCTTCGAGGCCCAACTTTTCATTCACGTGATAGCACCGCACGTAACCGCTTGTGCATCAATCAGCCAGCACGCGCGATTTGCGAGTTACGCCCTGTTTAGATGGTCGTTAGACATGCGTTCCGCTTGCGAAAGCAGCCGAAGTTTATCAGTCGCGTCGGCGGGCGTTCCAGTTACCAGGAATTGTTCAATCAAGCATGTCGCCAGTTTACCAGAC
>CAYYDL010000391.1:0-2532 GCA_964470545.1 uncultured Hyphomicrobium sp.
TCGGCGGAGGCGCGCGGGGAGGCGATGGCCCGAAAGCCGGGCGGCCCTAGGGCCGTCGCCTCCTTCCTTTCAAACGAAAAGACCGGAAGAACAACGATGGGATTCCACCGCACCCGGCAGCCCGAAGCGCTCGACCGTGCCGGCATCGCCGCCGCCCTCGTGCACTTCATCGGCGAGCAGGAGATCGCGCAAGTGCTGCGCGAGGCCGATCCGTTCGGCATCGACGATCCCTGTCCGCTCAATTCGGGTGGTCACCAGCTGCAAGCCTCCTGCGGACAGGTCGTGTGCGTGCACTGCGCAAGGATTTTCTGGCGATGACGATACTCGCTTCCTTCCTGGTCGATGGTCCCTTGATGACGGCGCCCGAGCGCCGCACGGCGACCGTCGCCCGCATGGCTCGGCTGCTCGCTGAGGCTGATGCCTTTGCGATCCGGGGCGATGCGATCCGGCACCTGCTCGCCAGCGGCTATCCGGTGAGCGACGTGTTCATCCTGGTCGACGACGCGCGCCAGGTCGCGATGCAGACGGTGGTGGCGCGGGAGATGAGTGCGTCATGAGCCCATCTCCTTGGAATCGTGAGAAGCGTGCGAGCATGACGCGCAAGATTAATAAAGAAGCGAAGCGCGCTGCGTCCCGGCTTGGCGCATCCATGGTCACGATAATTGCATGGTTTCCGGCCGGCGAAGAACATCTCCACATGCTGGATGGAGGTGACGCTCCAATGCCGCGCGATCAAGTTTATAAGCAAATGGTTTCGATTGGTGCCGTGCTGGATGAATCCGGCGGAGAGGATGTGGCACTATCATGACCCGTCCTTTTGACCTCATGATCATCGAAGCTTTCAACGCCGTCATCAAGCGCGAGATCGCCGAGGCCGATGAGGTCCGCGCGGAGATCAAACAGCGCGGCACCTATTGGGCTGCCAATGAAATCTGGAAACTGCGGCGCCAGGTCGTGGCGTTGCGCAAGCGGCTCGCGGAAAAAGAAACAGACGAATCATGACGATTGGCTCGCACCAGACTTCCATCGGCAAGGAACAAGAGCGCTTTACGCCGGTGCACATCATCAAACCGCTTGGTCCTTTTGATACCGATGTCTGCACGGGATCAACGCGACCATTCGATATCGCTCCCCGAGCGGTCACCAAGGAGCAGAATGCATTGTCGATGGACTGGCGAAGCTTTGGTCGGGTTTGGTGCAATCCGCCATTTGATCGCCGTGTCGTCGGCGAGTTTGTACGCCGCATGCCGACCGCACTAGGGGGCACTCTCCTCCTTCATGTACGCACCGAGACGAAGTGGTTTCAGCCGGTTTGGTCCTCTGCGACAGCGATTCTATGGCTCGCTGGTCGCGTGATCTTCTGGCAGGCCGATGGATCTCCCTGCATTGTGGATGATCCGGAATCCAAGCACTTTGGCAAGCGCGCCAATTCGGGAGCGCCCATAGCATTGATCGCCTTCGGCTATCACGACGCGGACGCGCTGGCAGATGCTTGTTGCACGCCGGAATATCGCGGAGAGCGTCTGATCTGGCCGGAAGGACGTTTGCCTGGTGCGTTTCAACCATTGCGTTGGGCACGATGCGTCCTCCTCGCTGGGTTCGAAGAAGATGCAGCGGCAAAAACGTGGCGCGAGATCGTCGCCGCCTGGTTGCGCCGCGAAGATGGTCCGGTTTCGGTTGCCGCGCTCTATGCTGCCTTTCGCGATCATCCGAAAACAAGAGCCAATCCGAACTGGCAAGCCAAGCTCCGCCAAACGCTCCAGCGAGGCGCGGGCTTGCGCGTCGGTCGCAACCAATGGGTGGCGACATGATCCACACCCGCCCCCAGCGTCTCTCGCCGCCAGCTCCATTCGGCAGCCTCTTGAAGGGTGCCTCCGTGCCGCCACGGACGCGTCCGATCGCAACGCGCGAGGAGCCCGACTATCTCGCCCTGGTCCGGCAATGCCCTTGTCTTTATTGTGGTGTTGATCCGTGTGGCGAAGCCGCCCATGTACGCTTTGCTTCGGCCGCATTCGGCAAAGCGAGCAGCCTCGGCAAGAAGCCGGAGGACAAATGGGCGCTCCCGCTCTGCCGCGACGATCATCTAAACGCACGGCATGCGCAGCACAAGCAGAATGAAGAAGCGTTCTGGCAGGCGCTCGGCATCAATCCGCTGATCGTTGCGCGGAATCTCTATGCGCAGCGCGGCGACCTCGTCGCTATGCGCGCGGTCGTCATGGTGGCGATCGCGGAGCGATCAAAAATATCGGGATGAATATTATGTCGAAAATCATCCGTACCAAAACCAAAGCGCTTGGCGGTATCACACCGCGTGAGAAGCAGCTTATGGACGAGCATGCGAAGCTCTGGATCGCCCGTGCTATGCGCACCGATCCGATTGAGCCAGACAAGATCGTGCCGGCGATCGAAGGCATTTACGCCGCAGCGAAGCTGAAGAAGCCGCGTATCGTGATCGTGCCCTCTCCACTGGTGATGGCGTTTTCTTACGGTGCGTCGGCCGCGATTTGGTACTCTCGCAAGCACCCGAAGAAG
>CAYYDL010000392.1:0-3737 GCA_964470545.1 uncultured Hyphomicrobium sp.
CGGCGTGTAGCCGTTCTCCATGGCCGTCGCATAGACGTAGACCTTGAACGAAGAGCCCGGCTGCCGCTTCGCGTGAGTCGCGCGGTTGAACTGGCTCTCGCCATAGTCCGGTCCGCCGACGATCGCTCGCACCTTGCCGTCCGGCTCCATGACGACGATGGCGCCGGAATTGAAATGATCGGCCTTTCCGTTGCGCTTGAGCGCGGCGTTGAGCGCTTCTTCGGCCTGCCGTTGCAAGGTGAGGTCGATGGTCGTCCGCGCAGTCAGCACATACTGGTTTTTGCCCTCGGCCAGCCGTTGCACTTCCTCGTAGGCCCAATCGAGGAACCAGTCGGGACTGCTCGTTTGCCGCGCTTCGACGATCTTCGCCGGGTTCATGCGCGCAGCATGCACCTGCCCGGCGGTGTAGTATCCGGCCTCGACGAGATTATCGAGGACCTGATTGGTCCGCGCGCGCGACGCAGCGAGGTCGACGAGCGGCGAAAATTTTGTCGGTGCCTTGAAAAGACCCGCGAGCACGGCGGCTTCCGCCATGTTGATGTCGCGCACCGACTTGCCGAAATAATACTGCGAAGCGGCCTCGACGCCGAAGGTGCCGCCGCCCATGTAGGCGCGGTCAAAGTAGAGCTTCAGGATCTGCTTCTTCGAGTAGCGGCTTTCGAGCAGGAAGGCGAGGAACAGCTCCTTGATCTTGCGTTGGAGCGACCGCTCCGATGACAGGAACAGGTTCTTGGCGAGCTGCTGCGTCAGCGTCGAGCCGCCCTGCACGACTTCATTTGCCTGGACGTTGGTGAGGAGCGCACGCAACGTCCCGAAGACGTCGATGCCGTAGTGCTCGAAGAAGCGCCGGTCTTCGGTCGCGAGCGTCGCCTTGATCAGCACGTCGGGGATTTCATTGAGCGGCACGGAATCGTTGTGCAGAATGCCGCGCCGCCCGATCTCGTTGCCGTTTACGTCGAGGAACGTCACCGCATAGCGACCCGTCAGAAATTTGCTTTCGTCGAACTCCTGGAACGCCGGCAGTGCGAGAGCGTAAAGAACAACAAAGCCGCCAAAGGCCATCGTCAGGCTTTCGGACGCGAATTCGTTGAGGAGGCGGCGCCACCCGACAAGCTGGAAGCGCGCGAAATAGCTCGACCCCGCATTCCAGTAATCCTTGACGCGCGACCAGGCTTCGCCGAGCGCGGAGTTGATCCGCGAATCGAGTGCGAGCCAGTCGATGACGCGATCCCGGCCGCCCTGCTTATGAAACCAGTCGTTCAAGGAGCGCCACCCTTTGCCGGCATCGGTCTTCTCATGTCGCCCTTGTCATGCATGACACGCGGGCTTAAGCCCTTTACCGCGAGACTCTCGATCGCAACGCCGACAGCGACGCGTCCCGCCGGAAGCGTCGCAAAGCGAGTTTGCGGACGTTAGGCGTCTCAAGTCGACAAAATTGTGGTTATCCCGGCGGGACCGGGAAGGGAAGAGCAAGACCTGATGTTGGACGGCAACGATCCACCGTTCTGGCGCACCAAAACGCTCGAGGATATGACCCGCGACGAGTGGGAAGCGCTGTGCGACGGCTGTGGACGCTGTTGCCTGGTCAAGCTCGAGGACGAAGACACGGCCCAGGTCTACCTGACGCGCCTCTCGTGCGCCATGCTCGATGTCCGGACCTGCCGCTGCAAGGACTATCCCAACCGTTTCCAGAAGATGCCGGATTGCCTCGAAATCGACATCGCTCGGGCCCGCGAGCTGTCGTGGCTGCCAAAGACGTGCGCCTACCGTATCGTGGGCGAGGGCGGCGATTTGCCGTGGTGGCATCCGCTCGTCTCCGGCACGCCCGAAACAGTGCATGATGCGGGTATTTCCGTCAAAAGCTTCGCGATGAGCGAACGGCGCGTCAAGGAAGAGAACTACTGGAAATACATCATCCCGGACTTGCCGGAAGAAGCGGAAGCACCTTCGAAATAAATCTTGGTCGACTCTGTGTTCGCTCCGTCATCCCGGCGAAGGCCGGGATCCACGACGAGTTTAGGCGAACGCGATGTTGCAGTCGCCGCAGAAGCGCATCGCATCCCACGACGATGCTTTGCAGCTTTTCGTGGATGGCCACCTCCGCGGCCATGGCGGTAAAAGAACAGCGGCGGCCACCTCCCGCTACGAGTTAATGGAATGTCCGACGTCCGTCGGTAGGACGGATCAGGGAACCGCGCGTAAAAATCTTCGCCAAAACTTATCCCCGCGCTCAGGCATAGGCTTATACTTGTAAGTTTTTGGAAAGAATAACAATATCGTTATATTTTTCAAAGACTTATTGCGCTTTTTCGATTGACAGCGCGACGCTTCTCAGGCATCATTTCTGTATAACGCGAGAAGTGTGAGACGAGGCTTCAGCCCACAATCCGCACGTTGCGAGCATCAGAAAATTCAAAAAAGGTCTCCGGCGCATGGCAGCAGCGAGTGTGCGTCGGACGACAACACGTGTCCGCGCGATGAAGTCGGCCGACACTGATGAAGTGGAAACGACAAAATCAGCGAAACAAAGCACCGCGGCGACGAAAAGCGGGGTCGAAAATACAAGCCCGCGGCTTCCGGCCGGCTCGCGGAACGCGAGTCGGAAGGCGCCAACAGAGAACGAAGAAACATCTCCGCGCTCGGCGGCCGGCTCCGCGAAGCGGAGTCGCCGAGCGCCAACAAAGAAGTCCCTCGTTCAGCGCGTCTACAACACGATCGACGGCGAGCTGACGAAACTCGAGAAGCAGAAGGGGCTCACGTCCCAGGATCGCGAGCGCGCATCGCGGGCTCTGTCGCAAATGGTCAACGCATTGGAGAAAGCCGTTGAGATGCAACGCGAGATGACGAAACGGAAGACGACGGGAGGCAGCGCCAAGAGCAAGGAAGCGCTCGCCCATGCGGAAGACCTACGCCGCGAAATTGCGGAACGTCTTGAGCGCCTCAATCGCAAGCGGGCGCCTGGCCGACGATCTGAATGAGCTGACGCGCGCAGAACTCGAGTTCATCGCCCACGATTGGGAAATCTGGGCGAGGGACGATCAATTGGCGCCGTCGCACACACTGTCATCCCGGCCGACGCGCAGGGGAGAGCCGGGCCCCGGTGCTCCAGGCGAAGATGTTGAAGACCATTCTGGGTCCCAGGTCTCGCAAGAGGGCTCGCCCGGGATGACAAGCGAAGAACGACGCAACAGCCCCGCGCCTTGCGGCCGGCTCCGCGAAGCGGAGTCGCAAGGCGCAATCAAAAACTGGCGAGTCTGGCTGCTTCTCGGCGGCCGCGGTTCGGGCAAAACCCGCGCGGGTGCAGAATGGGTTCGTTCGATTGCCCGTGGCGAAGACACAAGTCCGCGCCTTCCGGCCGGCTCGCGGAACGCGAGTCGGAAGGCGCAAACGATAAGAATCGCGCTGGTTGGAAAAACACTCGCCGACGTTCGCAACGTGATGATCGAAGGCGAGTCCGGTCTGCTCTCGATCCATCCCGTGCACGAGCAGCCGCTCTTCGAACCCTCGAAGCGCCGTCTCATTTGGCCGAATGGGGCGATTGCCGAACTCTTCTCGGCGGATGAACCTGAAGCACTTCGGGGCCCGCAGTTCACGGCCGCCTGGTGCGACGAGCTTGCGAAGTGGCGCGGCGCGGAGAAAGCCTGGGACATGCTGCAGTTCGCACTCCGCCTCGGCGATGCGCCCCGCGTGTGCGTGACGACGACGCCGCGCGCGACAAAACTTTTGAAGAAGATCAT
>CAYYDL010000393.1:0-9671 GCA_964470545.1 uncultured Hyphomicrobium sp.
GACCAATGGAGAGGCAGCACTACGTTGGCTGCAGCGAGATATCCCGGATCTCAAAGAGGTGCAAAATTCTCTCGAACGGATGATCACAAACGGCCGAAGGGCGAGCGATGTTATCGCCAGATTGCGCGCGCTGACTCGCAAAACCGATCTCATCCGGGTTCCGCTCGACGTCAACGAATTGCTGGACGACGTCCTTCTTCTCGTCGATCGCGAGCTCGCCACGAAGAGCGTCGCTCTCAACCTCGATCTCGCGAAGGCACGGCTCCCGGTGCTTGGTGACCGCGTGCAATTGCAGCAGGCAATCATCAACCTGGCCGTGAATGCCGTCCAGGCTATGATGGCCGTAGTCGATCGCCCACGCGAGCTGCATATAAGCACGCGCGTCCAGCCGTCCGATCCTCCCGAGCGAACGATTGTTATCGAAGTCACAGATAATGGCCCAGGAATCGATCCTGCGGTCATTAACAAACTTTTCACGGCGTTCTACACCACCAAATCCGAAGGCATGGGGATGGGCTTATCCATCTGCCGCTCGATCGTCGAGAGCCACGGTGGCAAGATCACCGCATCGTCCGAGTTGGGCCAAGGCGCAACTTTCTCGGTTCATCTGCCCATGAAGGAGGAGGAGAAAGCGTGAAAGCCAATCAGAGTCCTGGTCGCCCCGGCGAGACGCACTCCTCGTGCGTTTATGTGGTCGATGACGACCCCTCCGTACGCGAAGCGCTGAGCAGCCTGTTTCGATCCGTAGGCCTCCAAGTCGAGATGTTCGGCGCGGCCACGGAATTCCTTCAAAAGAAGATCCCCGACATCCCAAGCTGCCTGGTTCTCGACATTCGGCTTCCCGGCGTAAGTGGATTGGACTTCCAAACGCAACTTGCAAAATCGGGCATCCGGATGCCGGTGATCTTTATGACGGGTCACGGGGACATTCCCATGTCTGTCAAGGCCATGAAGGCGGGGGCGGTCGATTTTCTGACAAAGCCGTTCCGGGATCAGGATATGCTCGACGCGGTTTTCGCGGCCCTTGAAACGGACCGCAAGCAGTTGGACTCCGACCACAGCATCGCCGATCTGACCGCGCACTACGAGAGCCTTACACCGCGCGAGAAAGAGGTGATGGCATTCGTGACCAAAGGGCTGATGAACAAGCAGATTGCCGGCGAGATGGGGCTGAGCGAGATCACCGTGAAAATTCATCGCGGCAATGTCATGCGGAAAATGGGCGTCCGCTCTTTGGCAGACCTCGTCCGCGCTGCCGAGAAGCTTGGCCTGTCGCAGGTCGAAGCATAACGATTGTTGCGGAACCGAAATTTCGCCCGCCAACTGCTTCGAGTGGATAGCGTCCGGAACACCGAAGTTACCCTGTCCAGCGCAACCGGACAGCCATATGGCGGAGACGGAGGGATTCGAACCCTCGATACGCCTTTAAAGCGTATGACGATTTAGCAAACCGTTGCCTTCAGCCACTCGGCCACGTCTCCCCAAATCAGGGCCATGGCCCCTATAGAGGTCCCGCCACGGCAATGCAAGACGCAACGGGAAAAGCCAGCACACTCTGACATCGCTGTCTGGCGACTGCCGTAAAGTCGTCCTAGTCTGCTGGGAGCAATATCGCATATTTCGAATGGGCTTGGCCGTGAGTGCTCGTTGGATAACATTGCAGGGTCTTGGTATCGGTGTACTGACGCTCGGTACCTCGATTCCGGCTGACGCCACCGAGCTCTGCGTCAAATGCACCGGCCCGGACGCCAGTTACGCCTGTATCGTCGGCGGCAGCGGGAACGCGACACTAGACACGGTCGCCAAGTTCTATTGCATCACGACGCTTGCAAAATCCGGCTCGCACGCAAGCTGCGCGATCGATCGCGCGATCACGCCCCCTTGCCCTGGCGAGCGCAAGGAATTGCCGATCCCAGCATTTCTTGATGGGGGCGGCAGTGGACATCAACCTGAAGACATCCCTCGGGCAGAGCAAAACAAGTCTGCGATCGGGACGCAGGAAGCAAACGCGCCGCCTGCGGAATTGGGGAGCAATCGAGGGCCAGAGCCGCATAATCAGGCTGCCGCCGCGTCGACAAGTGACCAGCCGCCTAAGACAGTGCAGGAAATGGTTGAGAAGAGCGCGCAGTCGGCGGGAGATGGCCTCAGCGTCACGCAGAAATCCGCAGGTAACGCGGCAAAGTCAGCGACGACGGCCCTCGAGAAAGCAGGGTCCGCAGTCGGCGGTGCTGCGAAAAGTTCGTGGAAATGTCTGTCGTCGTTCTTTTCGAACTGCTGATGCGATCACGCAAAACGAGACGCTTACGCCACGCGCGACGTTCGCGTCCGTTTCAGTGGATCGCCGCAAGCCACTCGCGGGCTAACCTTTGCGCACGGACAATCTCATTCTTGCTCATATCGCTCGCGATTTCCGTTCGGTATCGCTTCGCGTCATCATTGCCGCGAATGGCAGCGATATTGAACCACTTGTGGGCCTCGATGAGGTCCACCGTTCCATCCCGCCCAGTGCAATAGCTCAGACCCAGATCGAAAAAGGCGTCCGATTGGTCACCTTGAGCGCCGTACTCCGCAATCTGGCGTGACAACACGTCGATACGTGCCATGGCCATCTACTCCCGCTCAGCCGCCATTACGCACATGATGTTTGAACGCGGCCGTGTTCCGCACTTCGCAACTCTAAAATGAAGCGCACAAGAACGATCTCAGGACTTGGATGAAAACTCGTAAAAAGCCGAACAAATTTCTGGTAACTTAAGACTAAGCTTGATTGATCGCTTCATATTTAGCGACCCAAGCCGGTGCGTTTTTTCCATAAGACGACGTTTGGTGATGGGCAGTTAACCCGGGTTGCCATCATTTGCTAACCATGCTTCAAAAAGGCGTCCGGGAAAGGCGCCACGAGCGACGGGGTTCGTGGCGTTCAGCCGGGGTTCAGCCTTGTGCTGGTAACGTTAATAATCGCGGGTCGGAGCAAGACCCGAGGTCGAAGAGGTTCAGGCTGCGCTGCAGCTTGATGAGGGAAGATGCTCAACGCGACGCTCTGCCGCTTTCTTGCGGCTGCGGGGGTTTTGGCACTTGCTGGTTGCGCGCAGGAGGCCGGATCGCGCCCGTCCTATATCGGCCTGATGGACCTCACCGGGAACGACGCCGCGGCGAACCAGCAGCTGACAGGCCCTAAAATTCCTGAAGCACTGCGCTATGTCCAATCGAACAAGGTCTTGAGCGCGATGGCGTTCCAGAAGGTCACCGGCCGAACGGTCGATCCGGATACACTAACGGAATCGGCGGACAGAACGCCCTAAGGGTTTGTTATCTCCTTTTTCGTCACCGACAAACCTCTCGCGACCGCCGGCCGGCCGCCAATCTCGGCAAGCCACCGTTCTACGTTCGGAAACCGCGTGATGTCCTGCGCGAGCGTCTTCCACGTACGCACCCACGGAAAACTCGCGATGTCGGCGATCGAATACGAGCCCGCGAGATAAGATCTGTCCCTTAAGCGGCTATCCATCACCCCGAACAGTCGCCCGACCTCATTCGTGTAGTAATCGATGGCGAAGCGATCCTTTTCCCGCGCATGGAGCCGAAAGTGATTGCATTGCGTCGCGACTGGACCGAGCCCGCCCACCTGCCAGAAAAGCCACTGATCGACATCCGCCCTGGCGCGTTCATTCGATGGATAAAATCCACCGTATTTGCGGGCGAGGTAATGCAGAATGGCGCCCGATTCAAACATCACGAGGGAATGTCCATCCGGCCCCTCTGGATCGACAATGGCTGGAAGACCCAGATCGGGCGAACCGGCGATTTGCGGAGCAAATTGCCCATCTTCGCCAATATCCACATACTTGACGTCATAGGGAACGCCAAGCTCCTCAAGCAGGATGGAAATTTTCAAGCCGTTTGGTGTCGGCCAGAAATAGAGCGATATCGGCTCCTCTTCTCCGTCGTCCAACATGGGGGCCTCAGGCAACGAGAATGACGGATCCCGTCGTTCGCCGAGCCTCGAGATCACGGTGTGCATCCGCCGCTTGGGCGAGCGGATAGCGATGTTGGGTTGTGATGCGAATTTTCTGACTCAACACCATCTCAAAGAGGTCTTCGGCATTTTCTTCCAGATCCTGGGTTGTCGCCGTATAGGCCAAAAGCGACGGGCGCGTGGCGAAAAGTGAGCCTTTAAGGGCCGTTAACGCAAAGGGCGGAACGGGGCCCGAGGAGTTTCCGAACGAGACCCAGAGGCCTTTCCTCTTCAGGCAATCCAGTGAACTGGGAAATGTATCCTTGCCGACGGAATCGTAGACGACGTCGCATCCCCGCCCATCGGTCAGTTCGTGGACGCGCGCGACGAAATCCTCGCGCATTGTATTGATAACGTGCGTGCAGCCATTTGCCTTCGCAAGTTCCGCTTTCTCGTCAGTGCTCACGGTACCGATGATCGTTGCGCCGAGGGCACGCGCCCATTGGCAGGCAATCAGGCCGACCCCACCGGCGGCGGCGTGAAAAAGCAGGGTCGTTGCGGAATCGACTTTATAGGTCTCCCGCAGGAGATAGCGAACTGTCATGCCACGCAGCATCATCGACGCGGCAGTTTCGTAGTCGATCCCGTCGGGAAGCTTGACGAGGCGGTCTGCTGGAATCGAACGGATCTCCGCATAGCCACCGACCTCGCCTGCATACGCCGCGCGATCTCCGACCTTGAACCGTTCTACGCCGGGCCCGACTGCGATCACTTCCCCAGCCCCCTCTGACCCGATCGTCGCCGGAAAGCTCGGCAGCTTGTAGAGCCCTGTCCGCTGATAAATGTCGATGAAATTGACGCCGATCGCGTGTTGACGAAGGAGCACCTCGCCGGAGCGCAATTCCGGTATCGCCACGTCTTCGAAAATGAGTGCTTCGGGACCTCCATAGGCGTGTACACGAACCGATTTTGGCATTTGACATCCTTTCCCTGACAATCTTCCAATCACGGCGATGCCGTTTCGTCGCGAATCCCGTTAGTGGCTTGACGAAGACCACATCTTGGACCGCCCTATGCCACGAGCCTGCCATGCTGGCTTTCTACCGGCAGATGAAGCGAAAACGGATTCTGCCTTTGCATAGACCGAAAAAAGTGCCGCGCTCAAGAAAGCCACATGCCGCCATTGCAATGGTTTTGACATCATTTGCGATCGGAGGCTGCGCCGGTAACGATGCAGCCCTTGGCGACCCGGCGCGTGGGCTGAAATGTGTCGACGACAGCAATATCTGCATCAGTCAGCGCAAGATGGTCTACGATTCTTACATGGCGGATAAATCCCACGCGTGGGTGAATCAGCCAGCCGGCCCCCACGAATATGCGTCAGGCGTGCGGCTCATGGCTCTCAGCAAGAAACGCAAAGAGCTGACTTGTAGCGAATTGGCCCACGGCAAGGAGGAGGCTGATCGCGGCCCAGCAGCATTGACCGGAGGCGCCTACGTCGGCCTGACGTCGGCCCAAGTCGCACGTGGGGCGATGCTCTCGCGGGAAGTGTCCAAAGAACTCGCACAGGAAATGGCGCGGCGCTGTCGCTAAGCTTAAGACTTGAAGCCACGCGGCGGCACCTTATTTTGGGCGGATGCGTTCCGTCTTGCACGTCCAGAATCAACAAAAATGCAAACTTCGAAAGCTTCGCCATGAGCGTGCAGGAATTCGTTGATGCCGTCGTCACCTTTGTGAGAGCCAACGAAGGCTGGGCGATGCCGGTGGCGTTCGGTGTGGCGTTCCTCGAAAGCTTCTGCTTTCTCTCTCTGCTTTGGCCCGGAACCGCCATTCTGATTGGAATTTCCGCGCTCCTTGCGAAAAGTGGCGTTCAGCTCAGCGTACTCTGGCCCGCCATTGTCGCCGCGGGTGTCGGCGGGTCGCTCGGCTACGCCCTCTCCTACTGGATCGGGTACTACTACAAGGACGGCATTCGCGAGCTCTGGCCCTTCAACCGAAATCCGGCAATGGTGGACAGCGGGCAAGCGTTTTTCAATAAATGGGGAGCGCTGAGCGTATTTTTTGGCCACTTCTTCGGTCCGGTGCGTGCCGTCATTCCCGTCGTCGCCGGGATGTACGCATTGCCACAGTGGCAATTTCAACTGGCCAATATCGTCTCGGCCTTCATTTGGGCCGGCGGCATCATCGCGCCCACCTACTTTGGCCTCGGCTATCTTTTAGGCACCGAACCAGCGCCATAACGCTCCCGGAAAAGCCTGAGCTTGCGTGAAGAACCGCGATCCCGTAGAGGATCGCTTCGACGCTGCGCTAAATGCGTAGCCCTCCGAACCATCCCTCCCGATACTGAGGCCATTTCAATGTCCAAGACGTCGCTGAAAAATATTCAGAAGCAGAAGAAGAAGGCGCGCCGCACCATTGGCCGTCCCGCCCAGACGCGCATCCAGGGCAACACCGCTGGTGTCCGCAAGCGCCTCAAGAAGCTCTCCGGTATCACCCGCGCCAAAAAGGCATCCGCGTAGACGTAGCGCGGCCACCTTCTTGCGACCTATACTCCGTCAACGCTGGCGCATCGCTTTGACGTGAGCACAAAATTCCATGACAGCTGCGCTTTATCCGCCGACGGTCAGGCCATCGTCGCGACCCTTACCCCTGCTTCCGTTTCTCGGTCGGTTCATTCGTAATCCGCTGCGGGCGATTCCACAGTCCGTCTACGACGAGCCGGTCGTCACGTATGGAAGAAAGCGAACGCTGGTCGCGTGGGTGACCGATCCGGCCCTGATCGAAAATATCCTCGTCAAGAACGCGGACCAGTTTCCGAAAACGCGCCTCGATCGTCGCGTGCTGAAACCAATGCTCGGCGACGGCTTGCTGACCGCGCAGGGCGAGAGCTGGCGCTGGCAGCGCAAAACCGCAAGCCCGCCGTTCAGACATGCCGAACTGCTGACCTACGTTCCCGCGATGGTCGATGCCGCGATCCAATGCTGCCGCGAGTGGCGCGACCGCAGCACTGCGCCCTTCACCTCGAACGTCGAAGACGACATGACCGAAGCGACGTTCTCCGTCATCGTCCGGACGGTCCTGGCCGGCATCAGTAAAGCGGATGGGGACACGATCAAGCGCGCGGGCCGCGCCTATCTTGATCCGATTTCGTGGGAGGTAGCGGCCTCGCTCCTGCAATACCCCGAGACGTATTGGCATCCCGCCAAATCAAGAATGCGAAAATCCGCAACCGAGTTGAGAGCGATCGTACGACGGCTCGTGGCGCAGCGGCGGAAGGAGACACCGTCCAACACCGATCTTGTGGCACGCATGCTTGCAGCCCGCCACCCTGACACCGGCGAACCAATGCCGGATGAGTTGATCGCCGACAATCTCGCGACATTTCTCTTCGCCGGACACGAAACGACAGCGAAAGCTTTGACCTGGGCGCTCTACATTCTGGCTCGCGCGCCCGAATGGCAAGAACGCGCGCGCGACGAAATTGCGGCGACCGTCGGCGACAATCCGATCAGCTCGGAAACGGTCACGAAGCTCCCCATGCTGTCCCGCGTGCTAAAAGAAGTGATGCGCCTCTATCCGCCGGCGCCGGTGATGACGCGTGTGAACGCCGTCGATGTCGAGCTCGGCGGCAAGCAGCTTCCTAGCCCGACTCTGATCGTCATGCCGATCTTCATCATTCACCGACACAGAGTCCTGTGGGACGATCCGGATCGATTTGATCCCGATCGTTTCTTACCGGAAAATGAAGCGCGTTACCCGCGCACGCAGTTCATGCCCTTCGGCTATGGCCAGCGCATCTGCATCGGCTCGTCCTTCGCAACACTCGAAGCGACGGCAATTCTTGCCACGCTCTTGCAAAACGCCCGATTTGAATGGGACGGCCGCCATGCACCGGAGCCCGTGAGCCGCGTCACGCTGCGGCCAAAGGGAGGAATGCCGTTGATCGTCCGCCCGTTGTGAGCGCGGCGCGGACCCAAGCACGTTAGGAAACCATTCACCACGCATTACCGGATGGCAAATATCGCCATGGCATTTGTAGGCTGCTCGTGAGCCGAACCTAAAATCGTCAGTGCTATGATTTGTCGCAATGTAACAACCGCCTCCAAAGGAGAGGCCAATGACAACGACAAAAGTAGTCTATGTGGTAGCAGCAATCGTACCGTTCGGATTGGTCCTGTTGGCCTGCTACGGGATTGCACACGTCGCAATGATCGGACTGCGCGAAAGACGAGCGCGGCGTCTGGCCCTTCTGACGACGGCTCAGCGCCACGGCTGAGGCCATCTCTAGAGGCCGAGCTTGGCTTTCAGGATCTCGTTGACCGCAGCCGGGTTCGCCTTGCCGCCCGTCGATTTCATCACCTGGCCGACGAACCAGCCGAGCATTGAGGGTTTGGCCTTCGCCTGCTCGACCTTCTCCGGATTGGCCGCAATGATGGCATCGACGGCCTTCTCGATGGCGCCAGTATCGGTCACCTGCTTCATGCCGCGCTTTTCGACGATGTCCGCCGGATCGCCGCCTTCGGTCCACACGATCTCGAATAGGTCCTTCGCGATCTTGCCCGAGATGGCACTCGACCCGATCAGGTCGACGATGCCGCCGAGTTGCTGTGCGGAGACGGGGCTCTCCTCGATCCCCTTTCCTTCCTTATTCAGCCGCCCGAACAGTTCGTTGATAACCCAGTTCGCCGCGAGCTTGCCGTCACGGCCCTTGGCGACTGTCTCGAAGTAATCGGCAGATGATCGCTCGGCGACGAGCACATCCGCATCATAGCCCGAAAGACCGAAGCTCTTGATGAAGCGTGCACGCTTTTCGTCGGGAAGCTCCGGTAGCGCCGATTTCAATTCGTCGACATAGCTCTGCATGAACTCCAGCGGAAGCAAGTCCGGATCCGGGAAATAACGATAGTCATGCGCCTCTTCCTTCGAGCGCATCGAACGCGTTTCGCCTTTCGCGGAATCGAACAACCGCGTCTCCTGATCGATCGTGCCGCCATCCTCGATGATGTCGATCTGTCGCCGCGCCTCGTATTCGATCGCCTGTCCGATAAAGCGGATCGAGTTTACATTCTTGATCTCGCAACGCGTCCCGAGCTTGTCGCCGGGTTTCCGCACCGACACATTGACGTCGGCACGCAGGTTGCCCTTCTCCATATCGCCGTCGGAGGTGCCGAGATACCGCAAGATCGTACGCAGTTTCGTGACGTAGGCCTGCGCCTGCTTCGAGGACCGAAGATCCGGCTTCGAGACGATCTCCATCAACGCGACGCCGGAGCGATTGAGATCTACGTAGGAATAATCCGGATGCTGGTCGTGCAGCGACTTGCCGGCATCCTGCTCCAGATGCAGGCGCTCGATGCCGACTTTCGGCGTTTCGCCGTCAACATCGATCTCGACCTCGCCTTCACCGACGATCGGCTGCTTGTATTGCGAGATCTGATAGCCCTGCGGAAGGTCCGGATAGAAATAGTTCTTGCGATCGAAAACGCTCTTCAGGTTGATCTGCGCCTTGAGGCCGAGCCCAGTGCGAATAGCTTGCGCCACGCATTCACGATTGATGACCGGCAGCATGCCCGGCATCGCGGCATCGACCAGTGACACGTGGCTGTTGGGCTCGCCGCCGAATGCGGTCGAGGCGCCGGAGAACAGCTTGGCGTGGGACGCGACCTGCGCGTGCACCTCCATCCCGATCACTACTTCCCAGTCGCCGGTTTCGCCT
>CAYYDL010000394.1:0-1762 GCA_964470545.1 uncultured Hyphomicrobium sp.
CATCTGGGTATCCATGCGGAACCAAGATGAATTCCGGAGCTTCTGGAGAGCTGCGGACACTTCATCAGCGCACGGATTGGCGTTGGGCTTAGCGCCTGGCGCGGCGTTCGGCGACGGAATTTGCGCCGCCGCGGTGCTCGCGAAAGCGGCGATCATGATCAAGGCAAATGCAGTGCGGCGCATGGAGCTATCCCAGACGATGCCGGCAAGCGGCGTTAGCGGAGCTTTTGCACGGGGGCGTTCGCCGGCGCAACGATGTTGATGTCGGTTGGATAAGAATATTTGACCTCTCGCAGGGGCTTCGTGCCGTCGCCGAGAGCGGCGATGACGTTATATGCCGGCAGTCCGGTCTTCGGATCGACGTAGATCGTCCGGGCAAGAACCTTCGACCGGTCCGCCTGCGGATGCGTTTTGTCCTCGTTCCGATAACCCAGGAAGTCCTGGTCTTCATATTTCACGGTGCCAAGGCATTCATAACCTTCGAGTTTGCTCGGCCTTGCCAACGCCTCGGCGACCTCGGCGATGATCGACTGTGTGAATTGCGGCTGCAGTTCCTCAAAACTGCCGCCGGAGCCTGAAAACGCCCGGTTATCGACCAGCATGGTCTGCTGCTCGCCGGGCATCGCCGGCGACGTGACCGTCTGAAGCATTTTGAGGGGCGGCATATAGTCGATCCGCATGTGGGCTTCACCCTCGGCGGTGGCCTGGGAAAACTCGATGCGAAAGGCTTTCAGCGACAGTTGCTTCCTGATGGCGGCGAGAACATCCGCCGAGCAATCCGTCGCGGCCGCAAATGCCGGAGACGTCACCGTCAGCGCAAGCACGGCGAGAAAAAACAAGCGCATCAAATTCCTCCCAGATTTTTTCCGGGTTATAAGCAAATCTGTCGCAGATGCGATCTTAAAGTTCAGCAAGGTTATTTGGCGGCGGCGCATCATGTTAGCGCAGCGCGAAACCCGATCCGTGCCGCAGCGATCAGCGCTCGCGCGTCGTCGGCATGCCCTTCTGGTCACGCATCAGGTTGACGAAGCGCGTGAAGAGATAGTGGCTGTCCTGCGGTCCGGGCGACGCCTCCGGATGGTGCTGCACCGAGAACACCGGCTTGCCTTCCAATGCCAGGCCGCAGTTCGATCCGTCGAACAGCGAGACGTGGGTCTCGACGACGCCGTCTGGCAGGCTGTCACGGTCGACGGAAAAGCCGTGGTTCATCGAGACGATCTCGACCTTATTGGTGGTGAAGTCCTTCACCGGATGATTGGCGCCGTGGTGCCCCTGATGCATCTTCTTTGTCGTCGCGCCGAGGGCGAGGCCGAGCATTTGATGGCCAAGGCAAATGCCGAAAACCGGTTTGCCGCTGTCGACGAGTTTCTTGATCTCAGGCACGGCGTATTCACCGGTCGCGGCGGGGTCACCAGGACCGTTCGACAGGAAGACGCCGTCGGGATTGCGCGCCAGAATGTCCTCGGCCTTCTCTTTCGCCGGCACGACCGTGACCTTGCACCCGGCCGACGCGAGGCAGCGCAGGATGTTTCGCTTCAAGCCGTAGTCGACGGCGACGACGTGAAATTCTGGGCTCTCGTTACGCGTGTAGCCCTTGTTCCAGATCCAACGCTGCTCGTCCCAGGAATAGCTCTGGCCGCTCGTGACCTCCGGCACCAGATCGAGCCCCAAGAGTCCGTGCCAGGATTTGGCCTCGGCCTTCAACGCCTCGATATCGAACTTGCCCGACGGGTCGTGAGCGATGACGCCATTCGGCATGCCC
>CAYYDL010000395.1:0-1663 GCA_964470545.1 uncultured Hyphomicrobium sp.
AGACGACGGCGGATTGGGGACGGGAAGCGCGGGCGCTGACAAACGGCAGAGGCGTCGATCATGTGGTCGAGGTCGGCGGAGCAGGGACGCTGCCGCAATCGCTCGAAGCGGTTCGTATCGGGGGCCGCATCAGTCTGATCGGCGTGCTCACCGGCGGCACCTTCAATCCCATTCCCATTTTGATGAAGAACATCGTTGTTCAGGGGATATACGTCGGCAGCCGAACCATGTTCGAAGCGATGAACGCCGCCATCAGCGTTAACGGATTGAAGCCCGTCATCGACCGTGTCTTTCCGTTTTCCGATCTTCCACAGGCCTTGAAGCATATGGAAAGCGGTGCGCATTTCGGAAAGATCGTTCTCAAAGCTTAGATATGGATATGCCCATCCCCGATATGCTCCGCCTTTAAAACACCGGTTGCAAACACCGCCCGGCTCGATATCTTCGTGGCTATATCGCATGCCACAAAAGGATCGGCCGCCAATGCTCGCAGGGCAAATTCTTTCGCGTTCCTCGTTCAAGATACTTGCAGCGGGGATGCTGGCGCTTTCGGTGCTGTCCGCTCCGGCAATCGCGCAGAAGACCGAGACGACTACGACGACGGTCTTTGCTGCCGCAAGCCTCAAGACGGCGCTGGATGCTGCGTCAACGGCCTATCAAAAGAGTACCGGCAACAAGATTGTGGTTTCCTATGCTGCGTCGTCGGTTCTGGCGAAGCAGATCGAACAGGGAGCGCCCGCCGACATATTCATTTCCGCCGATCTCGACTGGATGGACTATGTCGACAAGGCGAAGCTCATCAAGGACGACACGCGTTTCAATATGCTCGGCAATCGGCTGGTGCTGATTGCGCCGGCGTCGAGCACCGCGTCGCTCAAGATTGAGAACGGATTCGGTCTTGCGGAAGCGCTCGGTGATGGCCGTCTTGCGATGGCTGACGTCAAGTCGGTGCCCGCGGGGAAATACGGATCGGCGGCGCTCAAGAAGCTCGGCGTCTGGGATGCGATCGCGCCGAAGGTTGCGCAGGCGGAAAACGTGCGTGCGGCATTGGCGCTCGTCGCCCAAGGCGAGGCGCCATTCGGCATCGTCTATGAGACGGATGCAACGGCTGAGCCGAAGGTCAAGATCGTCGGCGTTTTTCCGGACGACACGCATCCGCCGATCATTTATCCGATTGCCGTCACCGCCGGGAGCAAAGACGCAGCGGCTGCCGAAGCTTTCATTGCGTACCTCAATTCCCCCGAAGGCCAGGCCGCCTTTGCGAAACAAGGATTCACGATCCTCAAATAAAGAAGCTCGGGCGGCATCCTAACCAACGAGACAGAAGTCGTGCTTGGATTTTCTCCGGACGAGTGGACTGCGATTTTTCTGAGTTTGCGTGTGGCGACCGTCGCAACGATCTTCGCGGTGCCGTTCGCGGTTCTCGCCGCCTATGCGCTGGCGCGGTGGAGGTTTCCCGGCAAGATCGTGCTCGACAGCATCCTGCATCTGCCGCTCGTCATGCCCCCCGTCGTAACGGGATATCTGTTACTTCTGACGTTTGGAAAGCAGGGGGCAGTGGGCAAGCTCCTCAACGATCTTTTCGGGTTCACATTCTCCTTTCGCTGGACGGGCGCGGCATTGGCGTGCGGGGTCATGGGATTTCCGTTGATGCTGCGTGCGA
>CAYYDL010000396.1:0-1803 GCA_964470545.1 uncultured Hyphomicrobium sp.
CGTTGCCTTCGCCTCAGGACGGCATTCTGGCGCTCCGCCCGCTCTCGGGCAGCGAGAGCGATACGGTGATCCTCGACCCGACGCTTGAGATTCTCCCGGTCGAGCCTGCCCGTTTCGATCTGCCGACCGACGCCACCACAACAGTTCAGGCGAAAGCGGCACTGCTCGCGGATGCGATGCGTCTGACATTGCGCCGCGGTGCAGGCCCCTTCCGGTCCGCCGCGCAACTCGCCTTCGAACCCCGGACCTATCAACTCGTGCCCTTGCTGATGGCTCTTCGCCTGTCGGTCCCGCGCCTGCTCATTGCGGACGACGTCGGCATCGGCAAAACGATCGAGGCCGGCCTGATCCTGCGCGAGCTGATGGATCGAGGCGAGGTCGACGCCTTCTCCGTGCTCTGCCCGCCGCATCTTGTCGAGCAATGGGTGGGGGAGCTGAAGTCCCGGTTCGGGATCGATGCCGTTGCGGTCACGTCCGGCACCGCAAGCAGGTTGGAAAGAGGCCTGCCGCTCGCCCAGACTCTCTTCAACGCCTACCCATACACTGTCGTCAGCCTCGATTACATCAAGGCGGAAAAGCGTCGAGAAGGCTTTGCGCGCGCTTGTCCGGATTTCGTCATTGTCGACGAGGCGCACGCTTGTGTCGGTACGCATCAGGGCCGGCAACAGCGGTTTGAGCTTCTGTCCGGACTGGCGCGTGACCCGGATCGACGGATGGTTCTTCTGACGGCGACGCCGCATTCGGGTGACGAAGAAGCGTTCGCGCGGCTGCTTTCGCTGATCGAGCCCTCGTTTGCGTCCATGACTTTCGAGGATGCCCGGTATCGCGAGCGCCTAGCGCGGCATTTCGTGCAGCGTCGCCGTATCGACCTCGTCTCCGGCGAATGGCACGAAAGTCGCGCGTTCCCGAAGCATGAGACGACCGAGTTTCCGTACCGGCTGTCGAGGGCGCATCTCGAATTCCAGGAAGCAGTGCTGGATTACTGCCTCGGCATCGTATCCCGCGCGGCAGGCGGGCGACGGGAACGGCGCCTGGCGTTCTGGGGAACATTGGCGCTGATGCGTTGTGTCGGCTCTTCGCCGGCGGCCGGTCTTAGCGCCCTACGGAACCGTATCGCCAACGAGACCGATCGCCTCGAACCGCAGATCTATGACGAAGACGGCGACGACGAGGACGCTGTCGATCTTGAGCCCGGCACTGCCTTCGACGCCGATCCGGAACTGCTCGCCTTGATGCGCCGCGCCGAGGCCTTGGCGGCGGAGCCCGATCCGAAACTCGCCGCGCTAGTGGATGCACTGACACCGCTGATCAAGAAGGGCGCCAATCCCGTCGTTTTCTGCCGATACCTCGCAACGGCCGAGCATGTCCGAGATGGGCTGCGCAAGGCGTTCCCGAAGCTGACCATCGAATCCGTGACGGGGGTGCTGACGCCGGACGAACGGCGTGACCGTGTCGCCGACATGGCGCCGGCGGACGACGACAAGCAAGTGCAGCGCCTTCTCGTCGCCACGGACTGCCTGTCCGAAGGGATCAATCTGCAGCAGCTCTTCGACGCCGTCGTCCACTACGATCTTTCGTGGAACCCGACCCGCCATCAGCAGCGCGAAGGACGCGTCGATCGCTTCGGCCAACCGGCGGAAGTGGTCCGGTCGATCATGATGTTCTCGCCCGACAGCGCGATCGACGGCGCCGTCCTGGATGTGATCCTCCGCAAGGCGGAGGAGATCCGCAAAGCAACAGGCGTGACCGTTCCACTGCCCGATGAACGCGGCCCGGTGACCGACGCTTTGATGGCGTCGATGA
>CAYYDL010000397.1:0-2192 GCA_964470545.1 uncultured Hyphomicrobium sp.
TTCGCCGAGCGGCAATATTTGAAGATCGATACGATCATTCAGGAAGGCGGCGCGGCACAGCTTGAGATCAATCTGCTGCACGGCGATCCCGTCGATCTTGCCGACCAGGTCTTTCTCTTCAAACGGACGATCCGCGAGGCGGCCTTCGCACAGAACTGCTACGCGACCTTCATGGCAAAACCTCTGGCGAACGAGCCGGGAAGCGCCATGCACGTGCATCAGAGCGTCGTCGACGCAGCGACCGGCAAGAACATCTTCACGCAAGCGAACGGCGAACAGAGCAAGCTGTTTTTCAACTTCCTGGCAGGCCAGCAGACTTACCTGCCCGCCGCCATGTGCCTGCTCGCCCCTTACGTGAATTCCTATCGCCGGCTCGTTCCCAACGGCGCCGCTCCGATCAATGTCGAGTGGGGATATGACAATCGCTCCGCGGGATTGCGCGTTCCGATCTCTCCCGCCGCGGCACGGCGGGTCGAAAACCGGCTCGCTGGCGCGGATTCAAATCCTTACCTGGCGCTCGCGGCCAGTCTGGCATGCGGCTATCTCGGCATGAAAAACGCGCTCGAGCCGCGCCAAGCCGTCGTCGGAAATGCCTACCGCAACGATCATCAGTTACCTCGCGGTCTTCTCGAGGCATTAACCGATTTCGAGGAGAGCACGGCTCTCCACGACATTCTGGGTAAACGCTTCTGCCACGTTTACCTAGCATTGAAGCGCAGCGAATTCGAGGAGTTCATGCGCGTCATCAGCCCGTGGGAACGAGAGCACTTGCTTTTGAGCGTTTAAGACGCAGCCGGACGCCGACGCATATTGACACAAATCAGCGACCGGATCTTTCCGGTCGTTTTTTTGAGCGTACGGCGTAAAAAGATCATCCGTGGAATGACGAACGCGATATTGAGCCGAATTTGTTATGTTATGCGATGGCCCTTCAAGGATTTTTAACATTGCTCGCGAACAAGTTTCAATTTTCAACCAATGCGCGATTGATTCCAACTAGTCCTGGGCCGATTGATTGTGCAGGCGCGCGAATACTATGGGGCACATGTCCAGCGGGATAAACCGTCGACCCATCCTTGATTGCGCACAGGGTTATTGAATTATGTTAAAGACTGAAGCGGGGCCGGGTAAGAAAATCGGGACTATTCTATTCGTCGATGACGAACTCCTGTCGCTCAAATATTTCAAATCCACGGTCGGCAAATACGCCAACGTGAAAACTGCGAGCAGCCCCGCTGCCGCAATGGAAATTCTGCAATCCGATGGCGACGATATTTCCGTTGTCGTCAGCGATGAGCGCATGCCGCGCGAGAGCGGCGTTTCATTTCTTCGCGACGTCCGCAAAGCGTGGCCATCGACAGTGCGCGTTTTGACGAGCGCATATGCCGACATCGACAATCTGCAGCATGCCATCAATGATGCAGCCATCTATCGTTTCGTCCCCAAGCCGTGGGATCTCGATGAGCTTTGCGCTGCCATGCAGGACGCGCTTCACGTCGAACGCTCGACTGACGAGCTGATTGAGCCGATCCTCGGTCCGGCGTTGGGAGGCGATGCCGAAGACGCCAATCTCGCCCTCCTCGCCATCCTTGCGAACGGCATCGAGGCGCCTTTGAAGTCGTTAGGCACCGAAACTCGGAAGCTGGCCCAACTCAGTGCCCAATGTCTGATCGATCCCCCCGAGACCCTGGCGGGGCCATCTGAGCTGGCTTCATGTTCGTCTCGGTTACGCCAATCCGGATTGGCGGCTGCCGCCGAGCAGATCCAAAAAGAAGTTGAGCAATGCCGATCGTTGATGAAGTCCATCGGCAATCTTGCTCGCGGGCTTGCGAGCCCTGCCACCGTCCGGACTTCCTCGATGGCCGACACACTACGCGAAGTCATCGAACAGAATGGCGACGTGACCTCCGAAATAGTCAATGTTTCTGGAGATTTCACCTACCGGATGCCGCGTGAAATCATGAAGTTCGTTCTCGCGCACGTGTTGCGCGGCGCCCA
Organism: uncultured Hyphomicrobium sp.; assembly: GCA_964470545.1. Lineage (GTDB taxonomy): Bacteria > Pseudomonadota > Alphaproteobacteria > Rhizobiales > Hyphomicrobiaceae > Hyphomicrobium_B. The sequence continues at coordinate 1,999 of CAYYDL010000397.1, forward strand.
CGATGCGTCGAGAATGAAACGGCGACCGCGGATCGAGCTTTTTGCCGGAACGGCCCATAACGAGGTCAGGATCAGATTGGAGGCTGATCGCGCCCCGATCTCGCTCGATGCCAACCAGAGGTGGCGGACGGTACGAAGTGCTCTGTGGGCGTTTGGTGGCGAGTTGCTTGCATCAGCTGATCAAGATCTGGGCA
>CAYYDL010000398.1:0-2052 GCA_964470545.1 uncultured Hyphomicrobium sp.
ATACTTGGTGGCAGACCGAAACCGGCGGGGTGCTCATTTCTCCGCTCGCAGGCGCCATTCCGTTGAAGCCCGGCTCAGCGACGAAACCGTTCTTCGGCGTCCGGCCCGCGCTCGTCGACGACAAGGGCAAAATCCTTGAAGGCGATACGCAAGGCAATCTCGTCATCCTCGACAGCTGGCCGGGACAATCCCGTACTGTCTACAAAGACCACGAGCGTTTCGTTCAAACGTACTTCTCGGCTTATCCTGGAATGTATTTTACCGGCGACGGCTGCCGCCGCGACGCTGACGGCTATTACTGGATTACGGGACGCGTGGACGACGTCATCAACGTCTCTGGCCATCGCATGGGAACGGCTGAGGTCGAAAGCGCACTCGTCTCCCATCCGAAGGTGGCCGAAGCCGCCGTCGTCGGCTACCCGCACGATCTGAAGGGCCAGGGCATCTACTGCTATGTCACCTTGAACTCGGGCGAGAACGGCGACGACGCCCTGAAGAAGGATCTCGTCGCGCACGTTCGACGCGAGATCGGCCCGATTGCCTCTCCCGATCTCATTCAGTTCTCGCCGGGTCTCCCCAAAACGCGCTCTGGGAAGATCATGCGGCGGATCCTGCGCAAGATCGCGGAAGACGATTTCGGCAGCTTGGGCGATACCTCGACTCTCGCCGATCCCGCGGTCGTGGATGATCTCATCACCAATCGCCAGAACCGGCGCGCGATCTGAAATTAATGGGTCTGGTTATCCTGGGCGCTCTGATGGGGAGCCCAGGATGTGGTAAATGTCGCCGGTACGATAACCTCGTTAATTCCACCCAGCCGGCTGACCGTCATCATCACGGTACCCCTGGCGTCGACCGTCACCGATCGCGCCGCATGGTCTATGCTGACTTTGGGCGTTTCAATTGTGCCAACCTGACGCGCGAACGCCCCGTCCTTGTCGAAATGAGACAGGATAACAGCTTTGATCTCGTCGTCCGAGACTTTCCCGCTCTGGAGCACGAGTGCCGCCGCCCGCGCCGCAGATCTGACGCCCAATTCAATTCCCTCGCGCATATTGACCACCCGGGCATAATCCAGAGCAGCGCCAGCAGCCAGAAACAGGGCCGCCGACATCATCACGAAAAGTCCCATTCCCGACCGGCGTTTCTCCCGTACCGATGATGGAGAACCGGCCACCCGTCCTTCGTACATGTGTCCCTCCGTGATACACCCTCGCCCTCAATGCGTGCGGTGATGCAACTCGAATGCCGAACTCGAACTATCTGTTGACGGAGGACCAACTGAACGAGATTTTTTTGCGTCAAGTTGGCGAAGTCCGATGTACGTCAGAAATCTGACGTGATCCCGCCCTTCTCCCAATCACCGAAGCGCGTCGGTTCCGGCCCGTCCCGTCCCCCGACTTCCGCCGGGCGCGCATTCTCGGCCTTCAGCTGCCTGCGCCGCACTTCCGCCTCATCAAGCGCCCTTCGCGCTTCCGGCGTCAGCGGCCGTCGAGGTGGAACATCCTTTGTAGAAGCAGAGCTATCTTTATCTGTCATGTTGCCCCTCGCCACGAGGTTCTTCCACGGAATGCCAGCAACCTTTTTTAGGCACGCCACCTTTATGAATGATCGGAATGCAATATATACGCGACTGTAAGGTTGAAGATTGGACGACGTGTCGCGAGTGACCACATGCCTTTGAATTACGCCAAGACCGCAATGCTGCTTGCATTGCTGACGGGCATCTTTCTCGTGCTCGGCGCGCTGGTCGGCGGTAAGACGGGCCTGATTTTCGCATTCTTCATCGCGCTCGCGATGAATGCATTCAGCCTTTGGAAGTCCGACAGCGTCGTGCTGCACATGTTCAATGCGCAGGAAGTAACGGACGCCACTGCTCCGGAACTCGTTGGAATTGTCCGTGACCTTGCGCGCAGAGCAGAACTGCCGATGCCACGCGTCTACATCATGCACAATCCGCAGCCGAACGCTTTCGCGACCGGCCGTAGCCCGTCGCATGCAGCTGTTTGTGCGTCCACCGGGCTTCTCGAAACCCTCGACCCTCGGGAGCTT
>CAYYDL010000399.1:0-3583 GCA_964470545.1 uncultured Hyphomicrobium sp.
TTCGAAGCGCCTAACTCTTCGCATCCGCGTGCCTTGGGGAGGGCCGCGAGAAAATTCGGAGATTTCCTCGGGCAGAGCATCAGGACGGGCGTTCGACCGGTCGATTGACGATCTGCAGATGGCTGGAACGTTAACACGGCAGAACAAAACTCTTCAAAAACAAAGTATTAACGTTTCACAATGGCGTGAACTAACTGGACTAGAGAGTGCAAGCCGGACTTCGAGGTTCGGCAGATGGAGTGGCGAGGCCTCAAGCCCCCGTTCAACAAGGAGACCACGAGTGAAACAGTCTTTTCTGGCGCTTATTGCGGCGCTTGCGGCGACAGCCGCTGCGACCGCTCCCGTCAAAGCCGACATTTCCGGCGCTGGTGCCACGTTCCCGTATCCGATCTACGCGAAGTGGGCTGATGCCTACAAGAAAGAGACCGGCATCGGCCTGAACTACCAGTCGATCGGCTCCGGCGGCGGTATCAAGCAGATCGAAGCCAGCACGGTGACGTTCGGCGCTTCCGACATGCCGCTCAAGGGCGACAAGCTCGAGAAGGATGGCCTCGTTCAATTCCCGACCGTCATGGGCGGCATCGTTCCGGTTGTTAATCTGGACGGCATCAAAGCCAACGATCTCGTTTTCGACGGCCCGACGCTCGCCAAGATCTACCTCGGCGAAATCACGTCGTGGGACGACCCTGCCATCAAGAAGCTGAACCCGAACGTGAAGCTTCCCTCTGACGCCATCGCTGTCGTTTCCCGCTCGGACGGCTCGGGCACCACGTTCGTTTGGACGAACTACCTCTCCAAGGTCAGCCCTGAATTCAAGTCGAAGGTCGGCTCGAACACGTCGGTTCAGTTCCCGGTCGGCATCGGCGCCAAGGGCAACGAAGGCGTCGCCAACAACGTGATGCAGACGAAGGGCGCGATCGGCTATGTCGAATACGCGTACGCCAAGCAGAACAAGCTTTCAAATACGAAGCTGATCAACAAGGATGGCAAGGCCGTTGAACCCGTCGTCTCGGCATTCCAAGCCGCTGCCGCCAATGCCGACTGGTCTTCAGCTCCGGGCATGGGCGTCGTTCTGACGGACGAGCCGGGCGCCGCGTCGTGGCCGATCACCAACCCGACCTTCATCCTGATGCATAAGAAGGCGAAGGACGCCGCTGCCGCCAAGGAAGCGCTCAAATTCTTCGATTGGGCCTACGCCAACGGCGACAAGGCCGCGGAAGAGCTTGACTACGTTCCCCTTCCGGACAACGTCGTCGCTATGATCAAGAAGAGCTGGGCTGAGATCGTCGGCGACGACAACAAGCCGGTCCTCTCGAACTAAGCCTGTCGAATACCGAGAGGCGCCCATCCCCCGGGCGCCTCTCTATCGACTGATCACAATTGATGCTTTGGTTTTGATGCGGAGCGGAAACTTGGCCTTCATGACAGATGCGAATGCGCAAGCGATGGCAGCGGCGGCGGCCAGACGCAAAGTGCTTGAAGGCCTTAGAACGACAGACACATTCTTCCGCCTGCTCACCCACTCTTCCGCTTATCTCGTTCTCGCGATCCTTGGCGCGATCTTCGCGTCGCTCGTCATCGGTGGCTGGCTCGCGTTCAGCACCTTCGGGTTCAGCTTTCTCACCACCGAGGTTTGGAACCCGGTCACCGAGCAGTTCGGCGCCTTGGCGCCGATCTACGGAACGATCGTGACGTCCGCGATTGCCATGCTCGTCGCCGTTCCGATCAGCATCGGTATCGCCGTCTTTCTGACCGAGCTTTGCCCGATGCCGCTTCGCCGGCCCATCGGCATTGCGATTGAGCTTCTCGCCGGCGTGCCGAGCATCATCTACGGCATTTGGGGTCTTTTCTTCTTCGCACCGACGCTGCAGCGCTACGTTCAGCCCGAGCTGATCGCGTTTTTCAAGCCGTTCCCCGTCCTAAATCAGCTCTTCGCCGGCCCGCCCTACGGTATCGGCATTTTGACCTCGGCGCTCATCCTCGCCATGATGGTGCTGCCGTTCATTACGGCGGTTTGCCGTGACGTGTTCGAAACCGTCCCCGCCGTCCTGAAGGAAGCGGCTTACGGCATGGGCTGGACGACTCGTGAAGTCGTGAAGAATGTCGTCATCCCTTACACGCGCGTCGGCATCATCGGCGGCGTGATGCTTGGCCTCGGCCGCGCGCTCGGCGAGACGATGGCCGTCACCTTCGTGATCGGCAACGCACACCGGATCTCCGGATCGATCCTGGCGCCCGGCACCACGATTTCCGCGACGATCGCCAACGAATTCACCGAAGCGGTGGGCGACCTTTATACCTCGTCGCTGATTGCGCTCGGTCTCATCCTTTTCTTCATCACCTTTGTCGTTTTGGCTCTCGCACGCCTCATGCTGATGCGTATCGAGAAGAAGGCGGGAGCATAAGCAATGGCCCTGGATTTGGCTCGATATCGCCGCCGCCGCATTCGAAGCATGATCACGATCGGCTTGTGCTGGGCGGCATCTGCGCTCGGGTTGACCATTCTCGCAGTCATCCTTGCCACGCTCGTCTACAAGGGCTTCGCCGGCTTGAGGCCGATGGTCTTCACGGAAATGACTCCGCCGCCCGGAAACGACGGCGGCCTGCTGAACGCGATCGCCGGCAGCCTTGTCATGACGTTTATCGGCGTCGCGGTCGGTACGCCGATCGGAATTCTCGCCGGCACGTACATGGCGGAATACGGCCGCTATAACAAAGTCTCGTCCGTCATTCGTTTTATCAACGACATCCTTCTGAGCGCGCCGTCCATCGTGACCGGTCTCTTCGTCTACGAGGTGCTCGTCCGCCCGATGGGGCACTTCTCGGCAATCGCCGGTGCCGCGGCCCTTGCGGTGCTCGTGATCCCGACCGTCGTTCGGACGACCGAAAACATGCTGTTGCTCGTGCCAAACCAGCTGCGCGAAGCCTCGTCCGCGCTTGGACTGCCGCAGTCTCTCGTCATCCGCAAGGTGGCGTACAAGGCCGCCCGTGCCGGGATGATTACGGGCGTCTTGCTGGCGGTCGCCCGCGTCAGCGGCGAAACGGCTCCACTGCTGTTTACCGCACTGAACAATCAGTTCTGGAGCACCAATCTCAATGCTCCGATGGCGAGCTTGCCGGTCGTGATCTTCCAGTATGCGCTTAGCCCCTATGAGGACTGGCAACGACTTGCCTGGACAGGCGCACTGCTCATCACCGCCGCGGTGCTCACGCTTAGCATCGCCGCACGTTGGTTAGGCTCTTCGAGGACTTCGCAATGAATGTAATGTCAAAAGACGTTGATACCGGACTGACCGAGAAAGTATCCGTCCGTGACCTGAAGTTCTATTATGGGTCGACCCTCGCGCTGAAGAGCATCACGCTTCCGCTTTACGAGCGGCAGGTCACGGCGTTCATCGGCCCCTCGGGTTGCGGAAAGTCGACGCTCCTGCGCGTGTTGAACCGCATGTATGATCTCTACCCGAACCAGCGGGCCGAGGGCGAGATCATGTTCGACGGCGAAAACGTCCTCGACATGAAGGATCTCAATCTTCTGCGGTCGCGCATCGGCATGGTTTTCCAGAAGCCGACGCCGTTCCCGATG
>CAYYDL010000400.1:0-2425 GCA_964470545.1 uncultured Hyphomicrobium sp.
CGACCGCGGCTTTGAAATCGCTTTGGTCGATGATGGCCAGAACCTGCCCGGCTTTGACATGCTGGTTATCGTCGACAAACAACTTCGCGATGTTGCCGGCCACTTGCGGCGCAATCGCAACGACGTCGGCCTGCACATAGGCGTCGTCCGTCGAAACTTCGAAGCGCCATTGGGTCCAGTATTCCCATCCTGCATAAGCGATCCCGCAGATCGCCGCCACGATGAGTGTCGCCAAGAGAACGCGTCTCCGCAGTGAGCGGCCCGCCTCGGATGGCTTCAGCAGGATAGCGTCTTCCGCGCCGTCGCGGCGCGCATCTTCGGGCGATGATTGCTTCTTGCAAGTTACGGAACTGCCGGTCACGAATGAATCGTCATCGGCTGGTTCATGTTCCGGAGAATGACTGTCTACATGGGTGAGCATCGCCGTCGCACCTCAAGCATTGCAGCCGATAGGCTGCGCCAGGTACGTTTGCTAATGCACGAATTAATGCATGTATTTCCGAAATGAAGGCCTTGTTTTCGTTTCGCACGCCTCTATCGGGACTTAGACGCCGCTCCATGGGCGCACGGCCAATAGCCGACACACCACCCGCAGGAGAACGGCGAAGGCCCGCTCAGCCGATGACTGCAGGTAGACCCCGCACCACGACGTAAAGTCCGACTGCGGCAACAATGCCGGCAAAGCTCTGCGACAGCAGATGCTTGCGTTTCGCGAGAGCGGTGCTCGCGTACCGGCCCACGAGCCCCCCTAGGATTCCACCGCCGATAAACAAGACGACCAAACCCCAATCAACCAAACCCGAGAGCGCATAGCTTCCCGCCGTCGTGAACCCGAAAGCGGCGACACAAAAGAGAGACGAGCCGATTGCAAAGATCATCGGCATGTCCGTCGCTGCCATCAGACCTGGAACGATGAGAAAGCCGCCGCCGATGCCGAAGAATCCGGACATTGCTCCGACAGCGATGCCGTACAAGACGAGATACGGCAAAAGCTTCGGCGCGCTGGCGGTCGTCAGCTGAACGGCCTCGTTGCCGCCTGTATGCTTTTTCATGAACATCAAGCCAGAGATCACGAGCATGAGAACGCCGAAAAGAAGCAAAAGCCTCTGCCCATCGATCTGTTTACCGATTTCGGAGCCGACCAGCGCTCCTATGATGCCGGCGCCCGCAAACACAATCGCGCACCGCCATTTGACGTGATTATGCCGGGCATGATCGATGAGGTTTGTCGTTGCACTCAGGGCGACAGCGACGGCACTCGTTCCGATCGCGACGTGTGGAGATTTCACGCCGACGACATAGACCAGAAGGGGAACGGCGAGAATAGAACCGCCGCCCCCGATCAATCCCAACACGAACCCGACGAGAGACCCCGAAAAAACGGCAAGAAAATCTTGTACCATCACGCCATGACTTTAGGCTTGGCCATCCACTCGCGGCCCTTCAGCATGGCCTGCCAATAAATCGGCGGCAGAATGCGCTCTTTCAGAATCCACGCGACACGCGATGGCTGCGTCCCATCGAGAAGCGTCGCCGGGAACGTCGGCGAGAGCTTGCCTCCATAGGTGAACTCGGCGAGCACGATCTTGCCACGCTCCACCGTCAGCGGGCAGGACCCATAGCCGTCATAGACGCACATGTTCGGGCGATAACCCATGTCGTGAAGAACGTTCTCCGCAACGACAGGAGCCTGTTTCCGTGCTGCGGCGGCCGTCTTCGCATTCGGCGTGTTCGTGACGTCGCCGAGCCCATAAATGTTTTCATATTTCTTATGACGCAGCGTCGCCGGATCGACATCCATCCATCCCGCCGCGTCCGCAAGCGTACTCGCGCGAATGAAATCCGGCGCCGTTTGGGGCGGGCAGACATGCATCATGTCGAAGCCCTTCTCGACAGTCTCTTTCGTGCCGTCAGGCAAAGTCTTGACAAAAAGCGCACGTCTGGCTGGACCGTCGACCGAGATAAGGTTGCAATTGAAATTCAGCTGCACATGATAGCGCTCGATGTAGTTCATCAGCGCAGGCACGTAATCAGGAACGCCGAACAGGACGCCCCCCGCGTTGTCGAACTCGACAGCAATCTTGCCGAGGCATCCTGTGCGGAGCCAATGGTCCGCAGAAAGATACATGGCCTTTTGCGGGGCGCCGGCGCATTTGATCGGCATCGGCGGCTGCGTGAAGATGGCCCGGCCCGATGTCATCCCCTTGACCAACTCCCACGTGTAGGGGGCGAGATCGTAGCGGTAGTTCGACGTGACGCCATTCTTCCCGAGTGTCTCGGTCAAACCTTCGACGCCGTTCCAGTTGAGCTTCAGTCCTGGGCAGACGATGAGGTGCTTGTAACGGATCGTTCGACAACCTTCGATGATGACCGAATTGTTGTCCGGATCAAATCCAGCGACCGCGGCTTTGATCCAGGTCGTCCG
>CAYYDL010000401.1:0-16065 GCA_964470545.1 uncultured Hyphomicrobium sp.
TCACCGCAGGCGGCACACTGATCGTAGCAGCGGCTCTGATTGCACTCTACGCCGTCATCGGAACGGGACTTCTCGCCGCCGAGGGATTCGCCGTATTGGCCGCCGGTCTCTTCCCGGCACTCGTCCTGGGGCTGCATTGGCGAAGGATGAACAAGGCTGGCGCCGTCGCTGCAATGGCCGTCGGGACGCTCATCACCGGCGCCTATCTCCTTGGCGTCCATTTCTGGCCGATCGAGTTGTTCCGTCTCTCGGGCACTTTCTCCGACGCCCCACCGGAAGCCGCCAAGCGATTTGCCGATTTGCAGGCGGCGCTAGCAGCCGCGACGACGCCCGAGGCTCAAGCCGCCGCCCGCGCCGCACTCGTCAACCACGTCACCACGATCGCCAACTGGGGCGGACTGAAGCCGGCCGCGATCACACTGGTTTCGGTTCCGGCGGGATTCATAACCGGGCTTCTGTTCAGCTTGCTGTTCCGGACGCGAAAAGCGGACGGACCCGAGGAAACCTGAACCTTCGCGCAACGAAGCGAGTCGCCTAGAGTTCCGGCGCGGCCAACGTCCCGGAGCAATCCAGCATGGCGGAAGACGTCTACGATCTGCTCGTCATCGGCGGCGGCATCAACGGCTGCGGCATCGCCGCGGACGCCGCCGCTCGGGGTCTCTCCGTTCTGCTTGCCGAAGCCGACGACTTGGCGGGCGCAACGTCGTCCGCCAGCTCCAAGCTCATTCACGGCGGCCTTCGCTATCTCGAGCACTTCGAATTCCGCCTCGTCCGCGAAGCGCTGGCCGAGCGCGAGGTCCTGCTCGCAAATGCGCCGCACATCATCCGTCAGCTGCGTTTTATCCTGCCTCAGGTCCCCGGCATGAGATCTGCGCCGATGATGCGCGCCGGACTTTTTCTCTACGATCATCTCGCCGCGCGCAAATCGCTCGGCGGATCTCACGCCGTCGACCTCTTGATCGATCCCGCGGGACTGCCGCTCGTCCCGGAGCTTGACCACGGCTTCTCCTATTGGGACTGCGCTGTCGACGATGCGCGCCTTGTCGTCCTCAATGCCATTGCCGCCGGGAAAGCCGGAGCCCGCATCGAGACACGGACACCCGTCACTGCTCTGACAATCGAAAACGGCCTATGGGTCGCAACACTCGGGCCTGGCGCACGCCAATTCGCGGCGCGCGTGATCGTCAATGCAGGCGGACCGTGGGTCGCCGAGATCGCAAAGCTCTCATCCTCGCATCGCGTCGAGCCACCGATCAGCGTTCGTCTCGTCAAGGGTAGCCACATCGTCGTCCCGCGCATTCCGGACGCCGACGACGCATACACGTTTCAAAACAAGGACGGCCGCGTTGTCTTCGCACTCCCGTTCGAAGAGGATTTCACGCTGATCGGAACGACGGAAGAAAGCGTGTCGGGCGATCCGCGACACGCGGTGCCGACGCCAGATGAAGAGAGGTATCTGCTCGACGTATCCAACCGTTTCTTTCGTGAACAGCGGACCCCGCGCGACATCGTTTGGAGCTTCGCAGGCGTCAGGCCGCTCGACGAAGACGGCAGCCGCAACGCGTCCGCCGTCACACGCGATTATCGGCTCGAGCTTTATGCAGAGCATACGCCCCCGATCCTTCACGTCGTCGGCGGTAAGATCACGACGCATCGAAGGTTGGCCGAAGCTGCGCTGACATTGCTCCAACCGTACTTTCCGCAAATGAAGCCGGGACACACTTCGTCAACCCCGCTCCCTGGCGGCGACCTTGCCGGGCGATCGTTCGAGGATTGGTTCACCGATTTCGCGCGCCGTCACAGCGCATTCGCATCTGACTTTCTTCGCCGCTTGGCGCGCCGCTATGGAACGCGGTCGATCAAGATCATCGGCAACGCCCGCTCGGAAACAGATCTCGGCGATGATTTCGGCGCTGGCCTCACCGCCCGGGAAGTCGAATACCTGAAAGCGGAAGAGTGGGCACGAACGGCCGAGGACGTGCTTTGGCGCCGAACCAAGACGGGCCTGCATCTTGCGCCAGGCGACCGCACCAAAGCCGCCGAGCGCATTCAAGCCCGTCTCGACCGATCCTAGACGAAACGAGCTTACATCAGACGTCGACGCTGGACGCGCAGCGCGCACGTCGCAGGACAAACGGAATCGGCACAAAGCATCTGGTTTGTGTTGCGCAAAGCGACAGCGAGGGCCTGCGCACCATTCAGGGTGTCGCCGATATCGTCCGAGCCGATCAGCGCTGCGACCGACGCGGCCAACGCCTGCCGCTCACCGTGCTGGCAGGCTGCGATGATGGAGATCGCAAGACACTCGTCGCGGCAGAAGCTGCGGCATCCCGCGGGAGAAATCTCGATATCGCGCTGTGCATTGGCTTTGACGGCGCGCACGAACTTCGAAAGATCGAGAAGAAGTGTTTTGGCATTCTCCGGGCCGAGCATGCCCGAAAACGTATTCCAGGCGTCTTCCCAGCACTTGATGTCGCCCGTGGACAAGCCTGCGAGCCAACAGCGGAAGCCGACGCCGACGAGCCGCTCGGGTGCTCGTGCCGGCAACGGGACGATTTTTGCGGAGCGTGCCGACGGCACAGCACTGGCGTTCGATACCGGATTAGCCATGGAGCGAAGCCTCCACCGAACGAGGCGTGAGCGAGACGAAAATGCAATGAGAGGAAGGCCGATAAGCGGCGCGATCAGAAGCGCGGAAGGAAGCTTTCATTTCGAACTCCAATAATCGGGGTTCAAGGCCCCGGTATCGGTTGGCGCCAAAGGACGGCGCGTGACGCCACGCTGGCGTCGCGATCTTTGCTAACGCGACCGCGGCGGCCCGGTCAACACTTAGGTGACCGCCGCACGAACATTAGAATTTTTATAATTTTCAACTGGCTAGTTCGCGTCATGCGCACGCGCATCAGCTTATTTGAAACGCCGCGTGAAGTCGCTGAAAACGATCGTCACGACGGTTCCTTTCTGCGGTGCACTGCCGATCTGCAGTTCCGCGCCCATGTCGCGCACAAGCGATTCAACGAGCGGCAGGCCGATGCCGCTACCGCGCACCCACGCCGGCCGCAATTCAGCGGCAAGGGCCGACGGCGCGGCGGCGGGCGGCGAACCCGCGATACCGCAACCGGTATCGCGGACAACCAGGAAGACCCGTCCGTCGCCGGTACGTCCGGTGGCAACGCGAACCTCGCCTCCGGCTGGGGTGAACTTGATGGCGTTGGTCAGCAGATTGAGCAAAATTTGACGCAACGCCGTGGGATTGGCAACGACATGCGGCCGTCCCTTTTCGGCTTCGAAGGAAAGAGTGAGCCCGCACGAGTCCGCGAGCGCCTGCACGCTCGAGCACGTGCGATCCACGATAGCGTTGAGATCGAGCGCGACGAGCCGCGACACGGGCGACGCCGGTTTCATGCGATCCGAGACGAGCGAGCCGATAACGTCCAATGCGTGCGTCGCACTCTCGTAAATATCCGCTGCATAGCTCAGATAGCGTGCGTTCTTCATTTCGCCGAGACGCTCATCGCGCATGATCTCGGCAGCGGCCGCAATGGCCGTCAGCGGCGTTTTGAGCTCATGCGCAAGCTTTGCGAGGTAGTCTCCGTCGAGGGGCGCGGCCGGTTGTATTTTCACGTTCGCCTCAGCGCGCGCTTCCGGCCCGGCATCGATCTTCCCTGCTCGCTCGGCCGTCGGCTTCTCGCGCGTGGCCCGCAACGCATCATCAGGTAGTTCGACGCTGTCGATGTGCAGAAGGAGAGCCTTGGAATTCTTGCCGCCCTGCCGCGTAATTTTGCATCGCACCCGCCTCAGCCGGCCGCTGCTCCAGAACAGCAGGGTCTCGAGGTCTCCCTTCCCGCTAACGCCGGTGCTCGCGATCTGGCGGAGACGCGCGATGGCGGGCATGGCGGGGTCCAGCGCAACAGGAAACGAGGCGTAGGGAAAGAGGCCGAGCGCAGACCCGCCCGAGTCGTTCGCAGACAGAATTTCTGCCCTCTCCGGGTCGATGACGACAGCGGCTGCCTCCGGAGGCGCGAAGTCGGCAGACGCCGCCTCGTCTCGGTCGACCGGCACTGCGGGTTGAGCGGCGACCGCCATCGTAAAAGCTTGCCCGTTCCAAAGGCTTATAAGCAATGCCTCCACGGGACGCTAAGCGATTTGCGGGCGGCCCAGAACGGGAAATGGTGCAATTTTCCACTGTCATCGGCCGACGTGCGCCGGATTGCGGCCACTTACGCCGAAGGGCTACATTGAGCCGATTGCGAGAGCATACAAAAACAACCGTAAATTGCGAAAATGGCCTATGCGGCCTTGGTTAGAATGGCTTCCCGCAGCCTTTCCGGATCGCGTTCGCCGTGGTCAGCCAAATCGAACAGCTTTTCGATGATATCCTCATCCGAAATATTCAGCGACTTCTGATGGGCCTCATCGATGATGCTTTTGAGCAGTTGCCGCAGTTCATCGAGCTCGTCCGAGCTATAATGGCAAAGCGTCATATCCGTCTTCCCCCGAAAACAGTCTCTTAGCTCCCCGCCAGCTGACAAAACCTGTCTCGACGGCGACGGTTCCCTCAGTTGCCGCTACGAAGCGAATAAGTTTTGAAAAGCAACCGCAATTCCAGCCGCGGCCCCAAAGAACGATAAGTCGCCCTTGACCCTCGCCGCGGCCTGTGATGGAACCAGCCGTCGCGGACGCTCCCACGGGAGGGCCCGACAATCGGGATTCGGAAGTGCGACGGACGCGGTGTTTTGCACGTGCACCGTGCCGACCGTCTGCTCGAGAGTTATCCCACGCCCAAAAACGGCCTGTGCCGCCTTAGCTCAGTTGGTTAGAGCGCTAGATTGTGGATCTAGAGGTCCCCGGTTCAACTCTGGGAGGCGGTACCATTTTCAGATAGGCTGGCCGCAGAACCTCAGGCGCCGCTGTACCGCGGGCCAGATCAGGACCGGCATGGACCCCAGCAAATCACCCGATTCGAATGCTCCGAAGCGCAAGCACGATCTGACGTCGCGGCGCGCGCTACTGCTCGGGCTCTACATTTTCGTTCTGGTGGTTCTCGTCAAACTTTATTGGCCCGGCTGGCCTTTTCCCGATAAACCGCACGCCGCGCCGCCCGCTGCGCCCGCTTCAGGAACGCAGGTGCCGCAAAACTAAGGTAGCGCCTTGGGAGCCGCCCTATTCGCCATCGTTGCTCGGCGCCTCGCTCGGGAGCGGCAGGTTGGAATCGGGATCGGCGCTCGGACCTGTCAGCACGTTGACGTCGTCATCAACCCGAATGCCGTCAATGTTGTCCTGATCGTCATCGGAGGATTGGTCGCTTTGCTCTTCCTCCGCGGGCAGCGCCATCGGATCTTCGTGTTTCGTCGCATACGTCTGGCAGCCGTCGATGAAATCCTGGGAATTTCCGCCGCATTCTGCCGGATCGCTGATCCCGAGTTCCTTTGCCCAGGCATAGCCGGCATCTCGGCTCACGCAGTCCACGTCGCACGGCGGCGCGCGATGCGCCTCCCTGGTTTCGGCAAAATCTATGGCTGTCAGAAGCACAAGCCCTGTGATCCCGGCGAAAAGCACCGATGGAGTCATCGAAAAAAAATCACTACGCATGGAAAAACCCCTCCGCCCACTGAGCTGATCTAGCAGAAGGTCCGCCGACGTAACAGTCTGCTTCGCGCTTTATTCGTCCGAAGCACTGATCATGCGGGGCAGCAAAAGCTGAAGTACAATGAGAACACCCGCACCCAAAATGAAAGCCCAATACCAAGCCACGCCATAGCGATAGATGAGCACGAGGTAGACGAGACAGCCGGCGAGGATAGCGATCAACCGCGCAATCAATCCCTTGGATTGAGCATTCATGGGAACACCTTCAATCGGGCAGAGTTGAAGTATCTCTCTGCCCAGCATTCCCGAAACGGCGAAAAAAACAATCGCGAGAGGCGGTTTCAGTATTGGGGTGGTTAATTCCTATTTGACCCGGCGCTTTTCGAGCTTCCGCGCCAAGGTCCGCCGATGCATGCCGAGCCGCCGCGCGGCTTCCGAGATATTGAAATTCGTCTCGACCAGCGTCTGGTGAATATGCTCCCACTCGACGGTCTTGATGGATGTCGGCCGCTCGGTCAGCGCAACGCCAGCATCGCCCTCGGCCCGTCCGAACGCGTCTTCGATGTCGTCGGAACTCGACGGTTTGACGAGATAGTGCCGCGCTCCGAGCTTGATGGCTTCGACCGCGGTCGCGATGCTCGCAAATCCCGTCAGCACCACGATGATCGTCGACGGATCGCGAGTATGTAGCGCCTCGACGCACGCGAGGCCCGATGCACCCGCGAGCTTGAGGTCGACGACGGCATAACCCGGCGTACGATCTTTTAGAACGTGATTGAGTTCATCCGCGCTCGCCGCGTGATAGACCTCATAACCGCGCCTTTCGAACGAGCGCTTGAGAGTCGCGGCGAAATCGGGGTCGTCCTCGACGATCACCAATGTCCGGTTAGTGTCCACCATGGGAACGCGCTCCAGCAAGTGCGAGGGCGGAAAGCGGCAGTCTGAGCGTCACCGACGCGCCACCATCTGCGCGGTTGGCAGCCGAGACGCTACCGCCAAGTTTCCGTACCACATTCACGACGAGGAATAACCCGAGCCCGCCGCCGGGCCGCCCTTTGCTCGACTGATAAGGCTTGCCGAACTGCGCAAGCATCTGTGGCGCAAATCCCTTGCCTCGGTCGGAAATGCAAAGCACGAGCGCATCTCCATCGCGCGCGACCGAAACGCCGACCCATTGGGGCGAAGAATCGTAGGCATTGTCGAGAACGTTGAAGATGATTTGTTTCAGCGACGAGTCGGACACGATCGGAAGATCGGCGCCGAAGTTGTTCTTGTAGTCGAACGTCTCCGGCGCACGCGCCGCGCGCCATTCGGCTAACAGGTCATCGAAAAAAGTCGCGACAGTCGTCACGCAGGGCGCTTCTCCACGTGCTTCGCCGGCAGAAAGCAGCACGCCGGTCAGGATCGACTTGCAGCGCTTCACCGCGGCTTGCATTTCCTCCACCTCCTGCAGCAACTCGGGATTGGAGGTGATGGCCGGCATCCTGTGCCAATCGCCAAGGATGACGGAGAGCGACGCCAGCGGAGTCCCAAGCTCATGCGCCGCGCCCGACGCGAGCAGCCCCATCCGGACAATATGATCTTCTTCAGCCGCATGCTGCTTGAGCGCCGCGAGTCGCGCATCACGTTCACGCAAGTTTCGAGTAATGCGCGTCACGAAGATGAAAAGCAAAGTCGCGTCGAGCACGAAGCAGACAAACATCCCGACGATGTGCAGTTTGAACAGATCGAAGTCGCCGGTCGGAATCGCTAGCGGATGATAGACTTGCGTGAGAAGCGCAAAGCTCGCGCATGTCGCGGCAACAACGGCGACCGTCAACCGTGAGCCAAGCAGAACGGCCGCGAGCGTCACTTGCAGAAGATAGAGAAAAACGAACGGGTTCGTCGCGCCGCCGCTGAGATAGAGCTGCGCCGTCAGGCCAATGACATCGAGAAGCAGGACCAGAAGCAATCCGCTATCGCCGACGCCACGTCCACTACGCAGCCATAGAAGGCTGGCGACATTCAGCGCCACAAGCCCGAGCACGACAATGGCCATCGGCGCGAAGGGAAGTTCGATATGGAAAACGAGCGCCACGAAAACGATCGTCGCAATTTGTCCCGCGACGGCGATCCAGCGGAGCTGGATCAACAGAAGCATGTTCTTGACGCCGGCGGACTCGCGGACGGGCACCGGCTCCTCAGGCGCAGACGGCGGAACGCCTCCTGGGCCGGGATGCACGTTTGTAGGGTTCAACATCGGAAAATGATGGTTAAACGCTGGCTCGCCGGCCGACAGGCTTCGACGTCCGTCGAAGCCTGACCTCCTCGATCGCAAAACGGATCGCGGCGCCGAGAACCATCAGCGCCAAGCCGAACCAAGTCAACGCATAGACGAGATGATTGTTGGGAAACCTGACTACGGTTAATCCACCGATCGGGTATCCGCCGGGATTGGGCGCCGCAGCGGCATCGATGAAGTAGGGCGCGGGATTGTCGAGGCCGCGCTTTGACGAAATCGCATCGACATCGCGCGAATACCACCGATCCGCAGAGACGTCGTTACCGCGCAGGAAGGCCCCTTTGGGCTCCGTCATCCGCATCAGCCCCGTCACGGTCACGTCGCCCTCGATCTCCCCGGCGGCGCGCGTCGTGCGGTCCTTGCGGTCGGTAGGCACGAATCCGCGATTGATGAGCACCGTAAACCCGGCGTTGAAGCCCGGCTTCGTCTTCAGGGGCGTCATCACCCAATAGCCGGCACCGTCTTCGGTCGACGCCGTAACGAGCGTCTCGCGGTCATTCTCGAAACGCCCCGAAACGGTGACATGCCGGTATTCGTCTTTCTTCCGGGTGATCGAGGGCCATGCGGACGGCCCGGGCGCCGGCACCGGAGCTGCGTGGATGCGTGCATCGACACGCGCGATAAGGTCGAGCTTCCAAGCGCGCCGCTCAATCTGCCAGACACCGAGGGAAACGAACCCCACAAAGCCGAGTAGCGCCAACAGGCCGACGAGTATCAGCGACGCCGCAGAACGAGTTCGCGGATCGTTAGCGTCGCCGGAATGAGCAGTCCCTGGTCCCTCGCGCCCCTTGGCGTCAGAACTCACGGCAACTGGCTCGGATCCATCGGCATCATGTTGGTGTTGAGATGATACATGACCCACAGCGATCCCGTCAGCGTGATCACAACCATCACGATTGTAAAGATGAGCGCCATCATCGTCCAGCCGCCCTCGGCGCTTGGCGTCATGTGCAGGAAGAAAACCATGTGAACGACGATCTGGATGGCTCCAAGCACCAGGATTGCGACAGCCGTCGCCTCCTTGCTCCCGAGCGCCCCGCTCATGACGAGCCAGAACGGAATCGCTGTCAGAACGACGGAAAGAAAAAAGCCCGTCAGATAGCCGCCGAGAGTCGACTCGGGATGACCAGCGTCATGGCCGTGATCGCCGCCATGTCCATGAAGGTCGTGACCGGTGTGCGCGTCCGTGCTCATCGCAGCACTCCCATGAGATAGACGAAGGTGAAGACGCCGATCCAGACGACGTCCAGGAAGTGCCAGAACATGCTGAGGCAAAGAAGCCGCCGCTTGTTCGCTTCGTTCAAGCCAAATTTCCACACCTGGATCACGAGCGTGATCATCCAGATGATGCCGAACGTCACGTGGAGGCCGTGCGTGCCGACGAGGGTGAAGAACGACGATAGGAACGCGCTGCGCTGCGGCGTCGCTCCTTCGTGGATCATATGCGCGAATTCCGAAAGCTCGATGCCGAGGAACGCCCCGCCGAACAGCATGGTAACAAAGAGCCAGAGCAGCATCGTGTTCGCGCGGTTCTTTTGCATCTCCAGCACGGCGAAACCGTATGTGATCGATGAAAAGAGCAGCATCGAGGTGTTGACCGCGACAAGCGGCAGATCGAACAAATCCCTTGGCGAAGGTCCCGCCGCATAGCTTCCGCCAAGAACGCCGTAGGTTGCAAAGAGCACCGCGAAGACCAGGCAGTCGCTCATCAGGTAGAGCCAGAAGCCGAGGAGCGTGCTTCCACCCTCGCCGTGCTCATGCTCGTCGGCGACGTAGAAGAGCCGCTTGTCTTCCGTTTTCACAGCTTCGGCTGTCATCGTTGTCATCGCTTATGCCCCCGCTGCCTGAAGGAGCTCTTGGCTACGCTCGCGCTCCGTCTCGAAGATTTGCTCTCGCGGAATATTGAAGCTGCGGTGATAATTGAAGGTGTGGCCAATTGCGGTGCCGATGAGAGCGACGAAACCGAGAGCCGCCAGCCACCAGATATACCAGATCAGAGCGAACGCCGTTACAGCGCTGAGACCCGCCAGGATGATGCCAGCACCGGTATTGCTCGGCATGTGGATCGGCTTGAAACCTTCCATCGGACGCTTGTAGCCGTGCTGTTTCATATCCCACCACGCATCGTTGTCATAAACGACGGGCGTGAAGGCGAAGTTATAGACGGGCGGCGGCGAAGACGTTGACCATTCCAACGTACGCCCGTTCCAAGGATCTCCCGTGAGATCGCGGAGCTTCTCGCGGTTCTTGATGCTGACGGCAAGCTGCACGAGGAACGAGCCGATGCCGAGGGCGATCAGGAAGGCCCCGAATGCTGCGATAATGAACCAGATCTGCAGTGACGGATCATCGAACACCCGCAGCCGCCGCGTCACGCCCATCAACCCAAGCGCATAAAGCGGCATGAACGCGAAGTAGAACCCGATCACCCAGAACCAGAACGACATCTTGCCCCAGAATGGGTCGAGCTTGAATCCAGTAACCTTCGGGAACCAGTAGGAAATGCCCGCGAAGCTCCCGAAAACGACGCCGCCGATGATCACGTTATGGAAGTGCGCGATCAGGAACAGACTGTTGTGAAGCACGAAGTCGGCCGGCGGAACCGCCAGGAGCACACCCGTCATGCCGCCGATCACAAAGGTCAGCATGAATGCGAGAGTCCACATCATCGGCAATTCGAACCGAATGCGGCCGCGGTACATCGTGAACAGCCAGTTGAACATTTTGGCGCCCGTCGGGATCGAGATGATCATCGTCGTGATGCCGAAGAACGAATTGACGCTGGCACCCGAACCCATCGTGAAGAAGTGGTGTAGCCAGACGAGATACGAGAGGATCGTGATGACGACCGTCGCGTAGACCATCGACGTATAGCCGAAGAGCTTCTTGCCCGAGAAGGTCGCCGTCACTTCGGAGAAGACGCCGAACACGGGCAGAACGAGAATGTAGACCTCAGGATGCCCCCAGATCCAGATGAGGTTCACGTACATCATCGGGTTGCCGCCGAAGTCGTTCGTGAAGAAGTTTGTGCCGACGTAGCGATCCATCGAGAGCAGCGCCAGGACGCCGGTCAGCACCGGAAAGGCAGCAACGATCAGGATGTTCGTGCAAAGCGCCGTCCAGGTGAAAACCGGCATTCTCATCATCGTCATGCCGGGGCACCGCATCTTCACGATCGTAGCGATGAGGTTGACGCCCGACAGAAGCGTACCGACACCCGCCACCTGTAGCGCCCATATGTAGTAATCGACCCCGACATCCGGACTGTACGCGTAATCCGACAGTGGAGGATAGGCGAGCCAGCCCGTACGTGCGAATTCACCGACGAAGAGCGACGCCATCACGAGCATCGCACCGGCGACGGTCATCCAGAAGCTGAAGTTGTTGAGGAACGGAAATGCGACGTCGCGGGCTCCGATCTGAAGCGGGACGACAAAGTTCATCAGACCCGTCACGAGCGGCATCGCGACGAAGAAGATCATGATCACGCCATGCGCCGTGAAGATCTGATCGAAGTGGTGCGCGGGCAGATAGCCCTCGTTACCGTTGAAGGCAATCGCCTGTTGGGCGCGCATCATGATGGCGTCCGCGAACCCGCGGAGCAGCATGACCAAGCCCAGAATGATGTACATCGCGCCGATGCGCTTGTGGTCGACGCTCGTAAACCACTCGCGCCAGAGATAGCCCCAAAGTTTGAAGTAGGTAATGGCTCCGAGAACGACCGCGCCGCCGATCGCCACGCCGATGAAGGTCATGACAAGGATCGGCTCGTGGTACGGGATCGACTCAAGCGTCAGACGGCCGAAGATCGCTTTCTGGAGGTCGAAATTTTCGAACATTTCTTGAATTCGTCCTGATCAGGAGTTGGACGGCTTTTGCGCAAACGATTGGAAGAGCGATACCGGCTTCGGGAGACCGGCGCCGACCAGCGGCGTCGAGTGGGTGGGCGTCGCATCAGCGGCACGCACGTCCATTCCCATCGGTGCGCTCGTTGTGCAGACGCTCGCGACGTAGGAGCGCTTCACGACGGGATCGGAGCCACGGCGCGCATACTTGTCGTATTCGAGCGGCAGGACGTTATAGACGCCGGCCAATCCGAGTCCGCCCTTGGCATCGATGGCTGCCATTTCGTGCATGCACATTTTGCCCGGCTGAACGCACATGTTCACGATCAGGTTGAAGAGGTTGGGATCGACGCCCGCATATGTCTTGACCGGCACGGACTCGCTCGGGCGCTCCAGTTCCAGGTATTCCGCGCGGCCAAGCGTGCCGCCTCCGGAAGCCTTCACGTCCGAGACCCACTTCTCGAAACCGGCGCTATCCATGCCGATGAAATCGAACCGCATATCGGAGAAGCCGGCGCCGCTGTAGTTGGCGGAGAACCCCTTGTAGGTACCAGGCTTATTGATGACGGCGTGCAGTTGCGTCTGCATGCCCGGCATCGCATAGACCATTCCCGCAAGAGCCGGAACGTAGAAGGCGTTCATGACTGACGACGCCGAGATGCGGAAATTGATCGGCTGGTCTGTTGGTGCCGCCATCTCGTTGACGGTCGCGATTCCATAATCCGGATAAATGAACAACCACTTCCAATCGAGTGCAACGACGTCCACGTTCAGAGGCTTCGTCGTGTGCGTCACAACCTGACCCGGCGCCGTGCGCGAGATCGGACGAAAAGGATCGAGCAGGTGCGTCGCCATCCAGGTCACCGCACCAAGGCAGATGATGATGAGCAGCGGCGCTGCCCAGATGATCAATTCGAGATGCGTGGAGTGATCCCAGTCGGGCTCATACCGGGCCGACGTGTTCGACTGCCGGTAATGCCAAGCGAAAACGGCCGTCAACACCATGACCGGAATGATGATCAACAACATCAGAATGGTTGAAATGATCACCAGATCACGCTGCTGCCAGGCGACGTCACCGGAAGGATTCAGCACAACTGCGTTGCAGCCGCCCAGCAAGGCAAGAATTGGTAGCAGTGCGATTATGCCAAAGCGTTTCAAGGCAGTTCGCGTCCTATCGACAGAGCTTCCCCTGTTCTCCGCTAACCGTGCGCAGAGTAGAGCAACATTGGACAATTTGCCCAACGCCAGTTGGCCGCAGGACGACTTTATGGGCAGCGACGAGGCGCGATGTCACTTTTATGGATAGTCGAACCGATATTCCGAACCGCCAAAATTGCATCCGATTTGTGCAGATACGACACCGTTCATTTCGCACGAAAGGCCCGCTGGGAACGCTCGACGCCATCACGCGCAATATGAATTCGAGGAAAGATCTTTAAGGCAATCGCCGCCGAATGACGCGGCTTGCCCTGGCACCCTGGAAGATTTCCGGTTGCGATCCCTATCTAACGCACCAGAACGCGTCGTAGGGGATTGAGTATGAAGCTCGACCAACAAACCGGCCAAAGCCTGATCCGCGCTGCCATGCGCGAACGCCACGCGCCCGGGAAATACGACCTTTTTGTCTGGCGGAACGAGCGCGAACTCCAATCGATCGCCGTCGCCTGGAAATCATACACGAAACGAACCATAGACCTCGAGAACGTCGCCAATGGTGACGGTGGCGAGCTCCCGACGAATGCCGCGCCCTTGCCGAACGGCATCGATCGCCATGGCGCGTGCTATGTCGGATCGTTCCGGATCGAGAAGACTGCCGAGCCGAATGAGACGTAGACCTCGGGCGACGCGCCATTCAACATTAAGATGGGTGCGCGCCCTTCGGTAGTCTTACGGATCTTTGACCCGTCCGGTCGCCTTTTTCAGCGCCAGGTCGCGGGCACGTTCACGAAACTCCGGGTGGTTCGCGAGCGAGCGACGATGCGTCTGCCAAGCCGCAAGCAGCCGGTCTAACAGCGCGACGTCTTCTTCGTTGACGGCGGTCGGACGAAATTGCGCTGCCGCCTTGAGCGCGTTGGCCTGACGCTGAATTTCAGCGATCTGCTTTTCGGAAGCCGCGAGCTTGTCATCGATCTCGGACATGGCGGAGCGATCCTGCCTGGAACATAGTCCAACAGCTGGAAACGCTCATAAGTTCCCGGGATCGCCCGAACGAACTAGGCCGCGCGTGATGACAGCCGCTTGAGTTCGCTGATCAGCGTATCGGCCATCCGCTTGGAGGAATCATCCTTTGCAACGGCAAGCTCGGCTTCAGCCGACTTGAGCTCCTCCGCGATCGTCGCTGCCGAAAGCTCGTCGACGTCGAAAGCTTTTTCAGCGAGGACCGTCAGACGGCTCGGATCGACCTCCGCAAAACCGGATTTGACGAAGAGGCGCTTGCGAACACTTCCCGCCGTTACGTCGAGCACGCCGGGAAGAAGCGTTGAAATGACCGGCGCATGCCCGGCAAGAACCGTGAAATCACCGTCGTTCCCCGGCACTACAACCTGCTCGGCGTCAACCGACATCAGAACCCGTTCGGGCGAGACGAGTTCGAACCTGAATGTGCCTGCCATGGTAGTTCCGACCCCTTGAAGGCGTTCGATTTGAATTTAATTCCGGCGCTTATGCGGAACGAGGTTCTTCGTCGCCGTCGTCTTCCGCGCCGGCCTTGGCTCTGACTTCTTCCGGAGTCTGCAGCTTGGTGCCGCAGAACGGACAGAAGAACAGCGGATGATCGACAAGCCCCGGCTCGTCTTCTTCAAGATCGACGAGCCCGACGGTCATGTAGATGACTTCGTCAGGCCCGACCGTGATCAGGGGCTCGAAATCACCGCCTTCGAGAGCCTCTTTCAGCTCTTCGCAGCAGCTACCAAACGTCTTCCCGGCTTCCGCCATGAACTCACTTCTCCTGGCGGGCGCCTTCGGACGGACCTCCGCTCGAAAACGCTCAGCCTCTTGTTAAGCCGCTTCCGCGAGCTTCTCCGCTTTGGCGATCGCTTCGTCGATCGTGCCGACCATATAGAATGCCGGCTCCGGAAGGTGATCGTACTCACCGTCGCAGAGACCCTTGAACGCCTTGATCGTATCCGCGAGCGGAACGAGCTTGCCGGGCGAACCGGTGAACACTTCCGCGACGTGGAACGGCTGGGACATGAAACGTTCAATCTTACGAGCGCGGGCAACCGTCAGCTTGTCCTCTTCGGAAAGCTCGTCCATGCCGAGGATCGCGATGATGTCCTGCAGCGACTTGTACTTCTGCAAGATCGCCTGAACCTTGCGCGCCACCTGATAGTGCTCTTCGCCGACGATGCGCGGGTCGAGCATGCGCGACGTCGAGTCGAGCGGGTCGACCGCCGGATAGATGCCCTTTTCCGCAATCGCACGCGACAACACCGTCGTCGCATCAAGGTGAGCGAACGAGGTCGCAGGTGCGGGGTCGGTCAAGTCGTCGGCCGGAACGTAGATGGCCTGCACCGACGTGATCGAACCCTTCTGCGTCGTCGTAATGCGTTCCTGCAGCGCGCCCATGTCCGTCGCAAGCGTCGGCTGGTATCCGACGGCCGAAGGAATACGGCCAAGCAGCGCCGACACTTCCGAGCCCGCCTGCGTGAAGCGGAAGATATTGTCGACGAAGAACAGCACGTCCTGGCCCTGGTCGCGGAAATGCTCGGCGACCGTCAGACCCGAAAGAGCAACACGTGCACGTGCGCCCGGCGGCTCGTTCATCTGGCCATAAACAAGCGCGCACTTCGAACCGGCAGCAGAGCCGTTGTTCTTCTTCGGGTCCTTGTTCACGTTGGACTCGATCATTTCATAGTAGAGGTCGTTGCCCTCGCGCGTACGCTCACCGACGCCCGCGAACACCGAATAGCCGCCGTGCGCCTTAGCGACGTTGTTGATCAATTCCATGATCAGAACCGTCTTACCGACGCCCGCGCCGCCGAAGAGACCGATCTTGCCGCCCTTCGCGTACGGCGCCAGAAGATCGACGACCTTGATGCCCGTGACAAGGATCTGCGCTTCCGTCGCCTGATCTTCGAATGTCGGCGCCGGCTGGTGGATGGCGCGCACGGCATTCGTCTTGATCGGACCGGCTTCGTCAACCGGCTCGCCGATGACGTTCATGATGCGTCCGAGCGTTTCGTCGCCAACCGGCACCGAGATCGGCGCACCCGTGTCGACGACCTCCTGGCCGCGAACGAGACCTTCGGTCGAGTCCATGGCGATCGTGCGGACGGTATTCTCACCCAAGTGCTGCGCCACTTCGAGAACGAGACGCTGACCGTTGTTGGTCGTCTCGAGCGCGTT
>CAYYDL010000402.1:0-1854 GCA_964470545.1 uncultured Hyphomicrobium sp.
TCTACGACGATCCCCTTTTCCTGGTACTCTGGATCCTGCAGAAGCAGCTCATGCAAAGCCTTCAGTTTGTAGTGCGGCACTGATGCGTAGATATGATGCGGCAGGTGATAGTCCATGCCGAAAGGAAAAACCGCATAGCGAATGAACGGATTGACCAGAAACACGCGCGTGTTCGTATAGCGCCCGCGATCGGCGTTTCCGTGCTGTACCCACTGGCGCATGATCATGAAGAGCGGAAATGCCGTAAACAGTGGCAGAATCCAGAGCAGGCCAAAATAAGTCCACGCCGGTCCCCATCCCGCGACTTCGACGGCGGTCAACGCCGAATACATGATCGCCATGTAAACGATGCGGCTGATGTTGGTCGCACGATGCGAAATGACCGTTTCGACGTGCGCGTGCGGCAGCTTGTTTTCGTCGAGAAAATAGAAATACGCGACAACGATGCCCGTGAGTGCGGCGATGGCCGCGAACGCCCACACGCCATGTCCCGTCTTGATCAAAGTGATGGCCGCAGCCGGTGCCAGGATGGCGTAGATCACGCCCGCAGTCGTTGGCAGACGTTCGCCTTTGCGCTCGCGATCCATGTACGGGTTATTGTCCGTTCCAAGTGCGCTGTAGCGCGCGCGGACGATCATGTAGCGGAATAAATTCGGCAGCCAGAGCTGCTTGCCGAGTTCTTTCAGCATGTCGATATGCGTGATCGGAAAATCGAGATCGTGGCCGCTTTCGTTGAGCTGAGCCCAGTCCGGATCGCGCAGCGGATCGTTGATGAACTGATGATGCGCCAGATGGTGCAGACGATATTGGAACGTCGACGTATAGATCGGAAACCCGCCGAGCCAATCGGATACCAGCTCGTTCATGATCTTGTTTTCGAACAGCGTGAAATGGGTTCCCTCATGGATGACCCCACCGAACTGGTGCTGCGAAGCACCGACCGTGGCGATGCACAGCAGCGTCATTGGAATATTCCACCACCATCCGAGTCCGGCCGCCGCGACGGCGCCGTAGCTCCAGATCGTGAGGCCGATCGATGCGACAATGACGAGGTAGACGAACGCGATGTGCGCGAAGTTCGTGTAATTGTCGCGCTTCTTGAGTTCCCGAATGACTTCGCCGCGTCGCACGCCTCTCGGACGCGACCCCGATAGAGGAGCCTTAACCTCGCGCGCGGTCAAACCGTCCGCCGCGGAACCAGCATTCACTGTCATCGCTTGAAGTCCTTGCGAATGTCCATCGTCCGGCATCACGTGACCGCGCCAACGCGAAGCAGATGCAGCGCCATCAGTCGGTTGGCCCGAATTTCCGGACTGAAGCCGACGACGACGCGCCAGAATCTACGGCAGGGAGTATCGTTCAGAAAGACAATTTCTTTGATACGACAAATAAGCCCTGCTTCGCCGTATAATACCAGAATTGACGCTGCATTCTTTCGCTATTTCGCGTTGATCGAATTGCAATTTCCCTGATCCGCCACAGGATACCGTAGTCCATACATTCCCCGCCACGGTCCGCGTTGCGAGATCGCTCTCTTTCGCTGGCTCTGCCGAATGCTGCCATCATGAATCTTTCGTCATCCGGCGCTGCACCGGGACGCGCCCCGGAATTTTGCGGCTCGGCCGGCCGCCCTGTGACAGAACCTCGCGGATTAAGGGGTAAAAACCGGTCGGTTTTCCTTGCGATTCTTCAGGATGTATGCGAGCACGCGAGCGTGCCGGAGCGCAGGGGATCGATTTACGCATTTTTTGATGCTTTTTGATCCGCACTCCTATTTGGCTTAGGTCCTTTTTCGGCACCCGTCCCCCTGCGCTCTTACAAGACTGTCTGACGCCCCTGCGCGCCGGACACCTG
>CAYYDL010000403.1:0-7639 GCA_964470545.1 uncultured Hyphomicrobium sp.
TGGCAATTCACGAATCCTGCTCGGCTCGCATCGAGCGGCGAGGTGGTACACGCAAGCATCATTCCGGAGCCAGGATTCCGCAGGAATGGGGCGCCAGCCATTTGCCGGAAATTGAAAAGAGACTTCAGCCGTCGCGCGCAAAATTCTGAAATCACTTGTGATTATTGCGGCATTGTAAATGCAATTCTATGGGTTGCCGTTGTGCACTGCGCAATCTATGGTCCCGGCGGAATTGTTTGTGTTTTGTTCCGCGACAGGGGAACTCACGGAGGCAAGAGGCGCGTTGGCCCGCGCCCGAAGACGGGAGAGTGTAGGGATGGGGTTGAGTGTTTTTCGGCACGCGCGCGTGCGCGGCCGGCTGCGAATGGCATGCAGCGCAACAGCATTCGTGCTGCTATTTATGGCGTCAAGCACGATGCCGGTCGAGGCCAAGACTCCAGGTAAGACCTACTGCTTTAATGGCGTCTGCCACCACGTTCTAAGCATCCCGGAAATGGTCGCCCTCGTCGGGCGCGACCAGATTTTCCAAGCGTCCTATTATGATGATTGCCGCCATGACCGCTACAATCCGTGCGGACTGACATCGTCTGGCGAAGCATTCCGCCCGAATGAATCCAATAGCGCGGCGAGCCCGATTTATCCGGACGGTACGATTCTCCTCATCCGAAACCCGGACAACGGCAACGCGGCGGTCGTCCGTGTCAACAATGCGGGCCCTTACTGGCGTCAGCGCATGCTGGATGTGTCCCGCGCAACCGCTGAAAAACTCGGCTTCGCAGATGCCGGTGTTGCGAAGCTGGAAGTGCGGGTAATGTCGGCGCCTTCGATCATCGACGCGACGTACAAGAGAAACCGCCGTTATGCGCCCGTTCCCGGACCTATCGGCACATTCGCGTCGCTCGATCAGGCGCAGGGCGGCATGATGGTGGCAATGGCCCTCGACGCGATGTCGACGTCGGTGTTCGCACCGGTTGCAGGCAAGATGCTGACAGCAGTGAAGACCATGCCGCGTGCGCTCGCGAAGGCGCTGCGAACGGATACGACGCGCGTTGCGTCGGCCGATGCGACATTGCCGTCGAATATCGTGGCCGCTATCGCGAAGAACCTGGGCCTCGCCGAAACACCGAAGCCTCCGGCTGGTGCGTCGGAAATCACGCCGGGCGAGGCCACGGCCGCCGCCGCTTCACATGCGCATCGCAGACACGTCGTGCGGGCCCGCCATACTGCAAAAGTGCGAGGCCGCACGCGTTGGGCTCGGTCGTTTGCACCGCAACGTCAGATCAGAGCGACCCGCTTACTTTCGTCGAGATCAAGCAGGAGAGCTTTCGCGACCGTTCACGGCTCGCGGGCGAAAAGCGCATATTGGACATCGAGGCGGGTGTCGAGGAAGGTCGTGCTCAAGGCCAGAAGAGGGCCGCGATCCATGCGGTTTGCGACGCGATAAACATCATCGCGATCCGATATGCAGAGACGAAACCGGCCCAAATCTCGCAGCACTGCGCGCATCCTTAAGGATGAAGCACGCGTACCCCTGAAGTGGCATTTGCGTTAACCACGCAGCGAACGCATCATCCCACCATATTTGGGTGAGGGGATTGCTCCATGCGTAACGCTGATATCGCATCCGTTTTTACTTTAGGAATTGCAAGCACTTGTGCGTTCCTCGGACTGGTCGAGCCAGCAGCAGCCTATCTTAATACCCCCGTTTTGCCGGCTCCCGGACCGCTGATCGGGCTGGGGATGCCTGCCGCAGGTGCAGTCATCGGAGCCGTGTCTTTGCTGCGCTTTTTTCGGCGTTAGCTCCGAGTGCAGATCGTCAGATCCGTTTCGCGACAGCGCGCGGTATGTCCGGAAATCCTCAATCCACGGCGCTGCCGTTCCTGATCTCAGCGGATGCGCGCGATGACGTATGCATTCCGAGCGTTCGCGCCTGAAGCCACTCACGCGGAACATGCGGGGATCGGGCGTTGCGAATTTTTCGCTTGGATCGCCTGCGTTTTTTTCATTGCGGACCTCGGGCGGATCGAAGTGGCGCGGCCTTCGGAAATCATCCCCACACTCGTTGATAGTGTCACGTCGCGGAGCGTTTTTTACTACCTCGGCATTTACGCCGTTATTCGCCTGCTCCTGGAAAGCAATGCAAGTCGCAAAACGAGCCGCTGGGATGTCGGACTCGGGCTCGCGGCCTGCCTTCTCGCTATGCTTCCTTTCAAGTCGGTCGATTGGGTGCTCGCAACGGCATGGGCGATCTATCTGTATGCGACGAGCGGCAGTGACCGAAAAGCAAAGGCGGCTGCCGTTGTCCTCCTCGCCATTGCGGCGAACAACCTCTGGGGGCCCGTCATTTTCGATGTGTTCGAGGCCACGCTTCTGCGCATCGATGCCGCGCTGACGGGTACTGCTCTGGTCCTCTCGCACACTGGCCTGACATGGCACGGAAATATCGTCGGGGCGCCGGGCGGCCATCGCATCATCATTTTATCAGGCTGTTCATCGTTCCATAACATATCGATGGGGCTCCTTTGCTGGACGGCTCTGACCAAGCTGGCGCGCCCCACGTGGATCAGAGCGGATCTCCCTTTTGCACTGGGAGTCGTCGGAGCCGTAATTCTTCTCAATGTGGCCCGCCTATACCTGATGGCGCTAAGCGCCGATGACTATTTCTATTGGCATAGCGGCTTCGGCAGTCAGCTCTACGCAATGGTCACCACCTTGGCCGTGCTCGTTATCAGCCTTTGGAGCGTGTGCAGAAATTCGGATGTTCCGACATGAGCGCTTTTACAATACGAGCGCTCCTGGCCGCCATGCTTGTCGCAACAATCGCGGTCAAGGTGCGCGCGGCGGTCGTTCCAGTCATCGATATGCCGGCGGCGATATCGCGAACTCTCGGGAAGCATGGTTTCAGTCCGGATGTGGACGAACC
Organism: uncultured Hyphomicrobium sp.; assembly: GCA_964470545.1. GTDB lineage: Bacteria > Pseudomonadota > Alphaproteobacteria > Rhizobiales > Hyphomicrobiaceae > Hyphomicrobium_B. The sequence goes on from CAYYDL010000403.1 coordinate 2,924, forward strand.
TACGCGGCAATTCATGTCTTTTTCGAATTCCGCCTGTCGACTTCCCGTAAAAGTCCAGACGGTCAGGCTGTATTTCGGGGGCGGAATTTCCCGCGATAGGATACCGGAACCTGGTTACGTTCAAAATTTCGTCTACCTCGACAGGGAATGGGCGAGCCCGGCTCGTTTCGAAATGCGCGAAGAATGGCTGAAACACAGGCTCCTCGTGCTATTCGGCCTTTCTCCTTACGTGCCGGTGCCGACTGCGCTTCAAATTGCCGTTCCTGTGGACTGCCCTGCCGCAGATGCAATCGATTGGTCGCGTGTTTGGAGGGAAGAGGCGGGATGAAAGAAATGAGCCGGCGGAGCGTTTAATCTGCAACACTGAATGACCTTCCACTCGGTATTGCCGCCAATGGCCTTGCGCCGAATGGAAGGAGATAATTATCAAAATAAATTTGGCGGCGAGTACGAGTTTGTGGTGTACTGCGTATGAGGGTGATTATGCCTTCCTGTTTCAAGGCTGCCGCATGGCTTGGCGCGTATATCGCGTTTTCAGCCTTGTTTTCCATTCAAGCCTTCGCTCAGTCGGCGCCTTGCAACGGCGGTGGCTATGTTGCGACTACGGACGGTGTCGCGTGTGGTCAGAACGCCCAAGCAACCGATAGCAATACGACCGCAATCGGCACGAATTCCTATGCGGGGCACGATACGCAACCTGCGGGTTCGGGAAATAACGCTACGGCGATCGGGGCGGGCTCTTACGCGACGGGAGAAAGCGCGGTCGGGATTGGCAATCAATATTTCCCCCATTCCGGAGCATTCGGCACCGATTCCATCGCGATCGGCACGAATTCTGCTGCCGGTGATTTCACCAACGGGCTGCAGACGACGGGGAATAGTGCAATTGCAGTCGGTGCGAACTCACAGGCTTCGTCCGATTATGCCCTGGCCTTGGGGCAGGGCGCTCATGCCAATTTCGTCGACTCGACGGCAATCGGAAACGGCGCGACGACGACAGGCGATCACCAGATGGTGTTTGGGACGGATTCCAACACCTACTACATGCCGGGACTTCCGAATACGGCGGCGACTGCCGGCAATCAGATCGTCAGCGTTGACCCTGCGACCGGACAATTGACGACGACCAAAGCAACGACGACCGCGACCGGCATTGCCGTCGGCGGCACGTTTTCCGCAAGCGGTGCGTCCACTCTCAACGGCGGCTTAAGCGTTTCAGGGGGAACGTTTACGGACGCGCTGACGGTCACCAACGATACGAACACCAATGGCATTACGAACACCGGCGATATTCAGACCGATAGCCTCCACGCGACGACGGTAAACGCGACTTCCGGCACATTCGGCACGGCAAACGCAACAACCGCAAATATCGGAACGGCAAACATCACGACGGCAACGGTCACGACCGCAAACATCTCGACGGCGAACGTTTCGAATGCTTTCACCGTCTCTCCGGGCGCGGCCGTCAGCTTCGGAAACAATGTCCTGCATGACGTGGGTACGCCGATCGTCGGAACGGATGCGGCGAACAAGGCCTACGTGGATGCCAGCGTCAACTCCGCGTTCAAGAAGATCGACGAGAATACCCAGGGCATCGCCATTGCAATCGCGCTCGGCGGCATCGCGCTGCCGCAGGGTAAGAACTTCGCCGTGGCTGCAAATGTCGGCTTCTATGATGATAAGGAAGCCGTTGCTGCTCAGGGCGCCGTGCGCCTCGACAGCGTGTTTTCGCTCAACGGAGGCATCGGCCTGGGCGTCGATGACGCGAGCAAAGTCGGTGGCCGCGTCGGGATCATGGCAGCATGGTGATCACTTGACCGCGGAAGCCCGGGGGTGCAAATCGGCGCGATACCGGGCGGCGCCACCGCCTTTCGCGTCATTTGCGTCTGCGGAGTTCTTACCTGATGCGGCGGGTCCAGGCCCTTCCACTGTGCCTCGCCACGCTGCTCGCACTGTTCGGCGCGGTTGACGCGCAACAGGCACCTAAGACGTCGTCCCCTTCTGCGAAAGCTCAGGCGAACCGTCCCACGAAACAGAAGCCTGCGAGCCAGCCCCCGGTGGCGGTAGCGAAGCCGCATCCCGTCATCCCGCAGCCCGAGGTGCTCCTGCGGTTGATCCGGACGACTTTGGTCGCACTGGACCAGGCCAACAAGACCAACAACTATACGGTCCTTCGCGAGATCGGCGGCCCGAGCCTGCAGCGGTTTATGTCGGCGCAGCTCGGTGAATTGTTTGCAGACCTGCGAACCAAGGGAATAGATCTTTCACCCACGGTCGTCGTAACGCCGCAAATGTTCGCCGCGCCCGCGATCCTCTCGAATGGAATGCTGCGGCTATCCGGTTATTTTCCGACGCAGCCGATGCAGATCAATTTCGATCTTCTGTTCGAAGAGGCGAATTCAAGCTGGAAACTTGCGGGCCTGAGAGTCAGCGCGGTTCAGCCTGAAGCGCAGAGTGCCCCGCCTGCGGGCACGGCGCCGTCTGCCAAACAGGGGCAATGACGCGTCCTTCCGGCGGAGGACGCGGCCTCAGTTGAGAGGCAAGCGCTCGCTCTCGTCGAGCTCGAGCACCGGGGCCTTCGCGACCGCCGGCGCCTCTTCGACGAAAAGCTCGTACTGGACGTCGAGCGCATCGAGGAATGCCGCCGCCATGTCGAGAAGAGGCCCAAGAGCCATGCGCTTTGCAACGAGGAAGGTGTCATCGATCGTCAGGTCGGCGGCACGGCGCACGACCGCTGCGTCCGGCGCGATCAGGCCACGACTGCGGACGTAGGCAATCACCTCGTCGGCAGTGTCGAAATCGGTGCTGCGCGCATCGCCGCTTTCCTCGACCGCGTCGAGCAGAATGGCGGTGCCCGAGGCAAAGAGCTTCCCGACCACGTGGAACCGGTCGTCATATTCGGCGAGAGTCAGAGCGTGCGTCCGCGCCTTCAGAATGCGCCCGACCAGCACCAATTCCAGCACGCGGATTTCGTCTACGATCTTCCGCTGGCGCACCACGAACTCGGCCGGATCGCCGCGGGTCTCGGCGAGTGCCCGCCACTGGCTTCCGCGCGCCATGATATCCTCGCCCGCAGCGAGCGCGGCGTCGAGATGATCGGCGAGCATATAGACCGACAATGGGGCATACGTCGCCTGCTGGGGCATTTCTAACTCCGCTGCGTTCTCAATCACTTGGGCAGGACGAAAGTGATCTGATTCGCGCGGGCCGAACCAGCGCCACGCCGCGGACGCTGCGGCGAATGGGGAGGAATGAGGATAAGATGTGGAGCTTCACGCGGGCCTTATCCGGCGCGCGATGAAAAGCTCGAAAAATAAGCGAATTTCACTCCGAGCACGAGAATCGGCCCGGCGCCGCATAGCATCCCCGCTGCATGACACCGGTCGCCGTTCCGCGGCCCGTCGTGGCACGGCGGACACGGGCGGTCGGCTTTTCAGAGCGAGTCGGAGAGCGGCGGAGCGAGCACGCGGGAGACGCGCGGCGGTGCGCCGACGATGCGCGTCTGCGCTTTTGCCGAGGCGAGAATGCTCGCGTCGCCGCCCTTCAGGCCGATCCGCCGCGCCGGCATTTTCTCAGGAACCACCTTGGGGGCGAGCACCCTCAACTCTTTTGCGCCAGCCGGTTCTGATGATCCGCGCACCGTCTTCGGCGTCTGCACCGTTTTCCGATCGCGCGCACCCCTGAGGCGCAGGTCGAGGCTCGGGGCTTCGGTTCGGAGCCGCCAGGCACGAAGCAAAATCGACTTCTGCAGGTCGCCGATTTCGGGCTCCCGTAGCGGCATGCTCGCGGATTCGCCGCTCTCCGGCATTGCTGTGACGGCGGCCGGTGCCTCTTGCTCATCCGCACTTGAGGCGATCTCGGGCTGCCGCCGCCCTTCAAGAACGGTTGCGTTCGCTCCCTGGCTCGGCACGGGAACCTGCGATGCGACCGGCCGGGGCGGAAGCGTGGCTGCAACACTCGGTTGCCGGAACGGTGGCAGCGTGGCTGCGACGCTGGGCGGCAATGCGGTACGAACCGTCGCCGCCGCGATCTGCGCGGCCATCACGGCCCCGGCTCCGACGGGCATTGACCGAGCGACGGGTGCGTGCTCGGCAACAGGCATCGGCTTCGTCTCATCCGGAAGAGGGCCGGCTTCAGGAGCCGATGTCGGCGGAGCAGGAGACGATGGCAGTGGTGGAGCAGCGGCGATCGTCGGAGGAAGCGCTGGAGTCTCGGAAGGTGGAGCGGATTTGGGCTCTGAGACTTTGGTCGGAGGCGCGCTGATCGGCGCGGTCGCGGCATCGATCGTCGTTTCGGAAATCGGCACATTCGGCGGAGCCACGTTGGCCGTGCGTCGCTGTCTCAAACGCCATCCGGCCCATGCGAGAAATCGGTAGACGACACTGAACGCGACGACGAAGAGCAAAGCCCAGGCGAGGACTTCCGGCTGCAAGGCGAACCTCCAACAGCAACGCGAGATGCACCAAGCTCGTCAAAACCCGTCCGCGCGTCAACTGTTACGCGCGCAAAATATGCGTCGGCGCTCAGATCGCCATCATTGCGACGGACGACATGTCTCGGAAATACTTGCGGTCACGCGTGGGCCGACTGAGCGGTGAGAACCCACCGCATCGCGTCGAACCTGCCCATGGCGCAGCGCACTTCTCAATCCGTCTATTCGACGGAGGGGGCGTTCACCTTTTCAGTGCCGCGCGGCTGTATCTTCACTGGCCT
>CAYYDL010000404.1:0-1707 GCA_964470545.1 uncultured Hyphomicrobium sp.
ATTGCCGACAATCGGCTCGCCGGCGTTGGTCGTGACGAGATAGAGTTCGGCGCCAGGCTGGCGCGAGCGCCGCTCGATCACCGAGACGAGCTGGGCGATGCCGCCCTCGGAATATTGCTCCGCGAGCCCGGTGATGTCCGCGTCCACCGTTTGGCGGATTTGCGCGTCGATCAGATGCGTGACGTTCCAGCCGACGCGGCCGAGCACGAGGCCCGTGCCCACCGCCGTCATCAACAGATAGACGAGCGAGATCTTAAACGCCGTCGAGCGGAGAAGTTTACCGATGGCCGTCACGGATCATATATATCCCAAAATCCGGCGCTCGCCGTTGTTCGCGAACTATCACAAAACACCTTTTAATCCAATTACTTCCAAGTAATGTTTGTTGACGGTGAGGCTTATTGAACCGCCCTCCGATCGCAAGATAATCGCGGACTGGGTTTGGCGCGATCGTCGGGAAGCTCAACGTTGGCAGGGTGAGGCGGCGTCCGCGAGCAACGCGTACTCAGTCGCCCTCTAGAAAATGACCGATGGCATTTAGCGGCTTGGTACCGTCGCAAATGATCTTTGCAATCGCAAGCATTGGCACGGACAGAATCGCACCCGCCACGCCCCACATCCAAAACCAGAATATCAGCGACACAACGACGATGACAGGGTTAAGCGTAAACCGCCGCGCCAGGAGCATCGGCGTGATCGTCTCGCCTTCTATCACATGGACAATAAGGTAAAGGATCGCCGGGAGCACCGCGCGCCAGAGATTCGGCATCACGAGCAAACCCTGAAAGAGAAAGATGCCTACGCCCAGCATGGGGCCCATGATCGGTACAAAATTGAGCAGGAAGGCGATCATCCCCCAGAAAACCGGATCACCCACACCGCAGGCCCACATAATTGAACCAGTGGCCACGCCGACCGCCGCGTTCATCAGAGTGATCGTTGCGAGATAGGCTGAAATGTTGCTTTCGACCTGAAGGCTAAGGTCGACAACCTGCCGCTTGTCTTTGAAACGCGGCATGATCTCAACGAGGCGCCGCAGAAAAAGATCTCCCGAGATGAGGAGAAAGAACAAAACAAGCAGTGTCTCGAACAATTCAGCCGCGACGTGTTGCGTTCCCCGAAAGATCGTGGAGGCCAATCCCAGACTTGCGAGTTCGCTGTTCACACGCTTCTGCAACGTGTCTCCCGGATCAAATCGCGCAAGGAAAGCTGAAATTCGCGATGCCGGGCTCTCGACAAACTGCAATTTCTTTTCGATCTGTGGCAAGTGTTGCGGAACCGCCTCGACCCAATTTGCGGCCGGCCGTGAAAGCACCGCCATGATTCCGATAATGGACAGGAATGCCGCGACGATTAGTACGAGCGCTGAAATAACCGTTGGTATTTTCGCCTTGGACATCAGCCTCATGACTGGCTGCAGCAGGAATTTCAGAATAACCGCAAGCAGGATCGGCAAAATGACATCGGATGCCACGTAGGCCGCCGTCAGCGTGGCGAAGACGACCAGAATCGCGAGCAGAGTCGCATTTGAATCTTTGGGCAGCGGAAATTGGTCCTGAGGCGGAGCAGGCAATTCCTTTGCTTCAATAGCAGTCGTTGGAACGACGAAATCGGGGAACGGCATTCGCTATCGCTCCGCTTTCGCCGACAACAGCGAGCGTAGCGCTTTAGTTCCCGCGAGACTGTCTGAAGCGGACGTTTAAATCG
>CAYYDL010000405.1:0-2777 GCA_964470545.1 uncultured Hyphomicrobium sp.
GACGTCGAATTCCCCGTCCCCTGCGACGAGGATGGCAATTAAAGTCAGCGGGGTATTTGCTAAGCGCCCTCATCCGGCCGGCCACCTCCGCCCGACGGGAGAGGAAAACATATTCCTATCCCGGAACGGGAGAGGACGCCCGAAGGGAGCCGAGGGACTTCGGGTCCTGGACCTTGCGAACAGCGCACCGTAAATACCGGACATGACCACACCTCTTTCGCTCAAGATTGCCCTCGCGCAACTCGATCCCGTCGTCGGGGATCTGAAAGGCAACGCCGAACGCGCTGTCGTGGCGCATGCCCACGCCAAAGAGCTCGGCGCCGATGTCGTCGTCTTTCCGGAGCTGTTCCTCAACGGCTATCCGCCGGAAGATCTCGTTCTGAAGCCGGCATTCCAGCGAGCGACCCGCGCCAGGCTCGAATGGCTCGCGGCCACCTGTGCGGGTGGTCCCGCCATTCTCATCGGCACGATCTGGACGGAGGGACATAAGGTTTACAATGCCGTTGCGCTGCTCGACGGCGGACGCCTGCAGGCGACCACGCTTAAAGTCGATCTGCCGAACTACGGCGTCTTCGACGAGAAGCGGGTTTTCGCGACGGGACCGTTGCCCGGGCCGTTGAATGTCCGTGGTGTCCGCATCGGCGTCCCGATCTGCGAAGATATCTGGGGAACGGAAGTCGTCGAGACGCTCGCCGAGACCGGCGCAGAGATTCTGATTTCGCCGAATGGCTCGCCGTTCGATTGGCCGAAACCCGATAACCGGATGAACGTCACGGTGGCGCGCGTCACGGAAAGCCGTTTACCGCTCGTCTATCTCAATCAGGTCGGCGGCCAGGACGAGTTGGTCTTCGACGGCGCATCTTTCGTTTTGAATGCCGATCGGAGCCTTGCCGTGCAGCTTCCCGCTTGGCGTGAGACCGTCGCCCTGACCGAATGGACGAAATCCAATCACGGCTGGGTCTGCGCGCGCGGCGAAATCGCGAAGCTCAGCGAGGGCCCGGCTTCGGCCTATCATGCCTGCATGCTCGGCCTCAAAGATTACGTCGACAAGAACGGCTTCCCGGGTGTCGTGCTCGGATTGTCCGGCGGCATCGATTCCGCCCTCGTCGCGGCCATTGCCGTCGATGCGCTCGGGCCCGCCCGCGTGCATGCGATCATGCTGCCGTCGAAATACACCTCCGACGACAGCCTTGAAGATGCTGCAGCTTGTGCAAACGCGCTCGGCATCCGTTACGACAAGGTTTCGATCGAGCCGGCCGTCGCCGGTCTCACATGGGGCCTCAAGGATCTTTTCACCGGGACGAACGCCGATATCACCGAAGAGAATTTGCAAAGCCGTGTGCGCGGCACGATCCTGATGGCCGTGTCGAACAAATTCGGCGGCATGGTCGTCACGACTGGCAACAAGAGCGAAATGTCCGTTGGCTACGCCACTCTCTACGGTGACATGAATGGCGGGTTCAATCCGATCAAGGATCTCTACAAGACGGAAGTCTATGAGCTCGCACGCTGGCGCAACGCCCATCTCCCAGAGGGCGCGCTCGGCCCGTCTGGTGTCGTGATCCCCGATCGAATTCTGACGAAGGCGCCGACCGCCGAGTTGCGCGCAAACCAGACCGACCAGGATTCGCTGCCGCCTTACGACGAACTGGACGACATTCTGAATTGCCTCGTCGAAAAGGAAATGCCGGTCGCCGAGGTCATCGCGCGGGGCCACGCCGCCGAGACTGTGAAGAAGATCGAGAGGCTGCTCTATCTCGCCGAATACAAGCGGCGCCAGGCTGCACCTGGCGTCAAGATTTCCTCGCGCAACTTCGGTCGCGACCGCCGTTATCCGATTACCAATAGGTTTCGGGAGGATGCGGCGGAGCTAGCGGAAAAGCCGGCGTCCTCCACCAAATCTACAGCGCGGAGCAAAGCAACTTAGCGCCGTCATCCTCGACCGAGCACGCCGGAAGGCGTGTCGAAAGACGGGATCCAGCGTCAAACCCGTCGAAGACACAGCATTGAGCCTTCGGCACTCTTTATGCTGGATCACCGAACGTACGCGCTATGCTCGTCCGTTCGAGGATGACGGTTTTCACTAAACCTTGCGTTCGACGGTGCGCGCTGTAGGTTGCGCGCAATTTCGATTATCAGCCGAGCTTCCGATGAAACCACGCGTCCGCTTCGCCCCGAGTCCCACGGGCCGCATCCATATCGGCAATATCCGGACTGCGGTGCTCAACTGGCTCCTCGCTCGCAAGCACGGCGGCACGTTTTTGCTGCGGCTTGACGATACCGACACCGCGCGCTCGACGGACGAATTCGCGAACGCGATCCGTGACGATCTTACGTGGCTTGGTTTGACCTGGGATGAAGAAGCCCGACAGCAGGACCGAACCGCCCTCTATGAGGAAGCAGCGGCCACATTGAAGGCGAGCGGCGCACTTTATCCGTGCTTCGAAACGGAAGAGGAACTCGATCGCCGCCGCAAACGTCAGCTCGCCATGCACAAGCCGCCGATCTACGATCGCGCGTCGCTGAAGCTTTCCGATGACGAGATCGCGACGCGGATCGGTCGAGGCGACAAACCCCATTGGAGCTTCCGCCTGCCGAATACTGTCGAGGGAAGGGGGCTCGCGCCACAGCCGACGCTCGACTCGTGGAACGATTTGATCCGCGGCGATCAGCAGGTCGACCTCGGTTCGCTCTCCGATCCCGTTCTGATCCGCGAGGATGGCACGTTCCTCTACACGTTCACCAGCGTCGTCGATGACGTCGAGTTCGGCATCACG
>CAYYDL010000406.1:0-7653 GCA_964470545.1 uncultured Hyphomicrobium sp.
GATCACCGGTTACGAGATCGACCAGCGGGCGATGATGCTCAGCGGCACCAATATCCAGGCGCAGGCCAAGGCCAATTTCGAAGCCATCGTCAAGAACCCGAAGACGTCCGAGCGCCTGAAACAGATCCTGCAGGATACTGCCCGCGCCAACCAGGGCAAATCGCGCGAAGAGATCATAGCGATCTTCGAGCGTCGCAAGAAGGAATACGGCATGAGCCTGCAGCGGCAGGCATTCGAAAGCGCACGAGCGAGCGCGCTACCAGCCATGAAGAAGCAGGCACTCGAAGAGCTGATCGATGATCGCCTGAAAACGCAGGAAGCGAAAAAACAGAACGTTACGATCGAAGATGCCGATGTCGACCGCATCGTGAAGAGCATCGCGGATCGCAACAAGATGACAATCGAGCAATTCCAGAAGCAAATCGGCGGAAGTCTCGAACCGATCAAGGCGCGCATTCGCGCGACGCTATCTTGGAACGAAGTCGTGCGCCGCAAGTTTGCGCCGCTGATCAACGTCTCGAACAAGGACGTCGATAAGCTCATCGCCACGTCTTCGATCTCCGCCAATGATGACATCGAGCTGAAAATCCAGCGCATCCGCATCGCGATGCCGGCGAAGCTCGAGGAGCACGGCATCGCCATGCGCATTCAGGAAGCCGACAAGATCCGCCAGAAATACACGGGCTGTCAGTCGACGGCATCTACGGCGATGGGCGTCGCGGGTGCACACTTCGAGGACCTCGGGAAACGCCGCGCCTCGACCATTCCGGAGCCCACCCGCACGCTTCTGGTCAATGCCGCCGACGGCGAGATGCTACCGCCCTCTGTCAACGAAGGTGCGATCGAGTTGTGGGTCGTCTGCGGCCGCGACGCCGTGAAAGCCTCGGAAGCCAAGCGCGATCAGGCCGAAGGCGAGCTCAAGCAGAAAGAGTTCGAGCTGATGGCGAAACGCTATCTCAAAGACCTCCGCGAAGACGCGCACATAGAGTACCGGATCGATGTCGGCTCCAAATAAGGAGCCATGCGCACCTCTCGCCCTGACAATGGGGGATGCAGCGGGCATCGGCCCGGAAATCGCGCTGCATGCGTGGAGAGATCGCGCCGCCGAGAACATTCCGCCCTTCGCTCTCTACGCAGATGTCGAATTGATGCGGCATCTGGCGCACGCCGCCGATCTCGATCCGGCGACGTCGATCATGCCGATTGCCAATGCCGCAGCCGCCGCTGAAATTTTTGAGCAGGCGCTTCCGGTCATTCCGATTTCGCTCGCCGGGCCCGCCCTTGCCGGCAAACCGGATGTTTCGAATGCAGCCGCCACGATCCTTTCCATCCAGAGTGCTGTCTCGGACGTGGCAAAGGGACATGCATCGGCTGTTGTGACCAACCCGATCGCAAAGTCCGTTTTATACGGAGCGGGTTTCACCCATCCCGGACACACCGAATACCTCGGCGTTTTGGCAAAAGAGTTCTGGCTCGGAGAACCGTCCGAACCGATCATGCTGCTGTCATCGCCGCAACTGCGCGTGGTGCCTGTGACCATTCACATTCCGCTGAAGGACGTTCCGGCCCAACTCACGACGGACAGGATCGTAAGATCCGGACGCATTCTCGCTGCCTCCCTCCGAAGAGACTTCGGCATCGCAAAGCCGCGCCTGGCCGTTGCCGGACTGAACCCGCACGCGGGCGAAGACGGTGCGCTCGGCACGGAAGATCGTGACATCGTGCGTCCCGCCGTCGAGAGGCTACAGGCCGAGGGCATCGATGCCTCGGGGCCGTATGCGGCCGACACCATGTTTCATGAAGCCGCGCGCAAGACTTACGACGCCGCGGTCGCCATGTATCACGACCAGGGCCTCATTCCGATCAAGACGCTGGCCTTCGACGAAGGCGTGAACGTCACGCTCGGACTGCCATTCGTGCGGACATCTCCGGATCACGGAACAGCCTTCGCCATTGCTGGCAAAGGGGTGGCGTCGGCGGCAAGCCTGAAGGCCGCGCTGAAGCTCGCCCGCCAGATGGCGGACCGCCGCCGAATAGCGGCATCGACATGAGTGCTGCCGCTGGCCCCGACGGGCTGCCGCCGCTGCGCGAGGTCATCGAACGCTACGGCCTCAACGCAAAAAAGTCGTTGGGCCAGAATTTTCTCCTCGACCTCAATCTCACGCGGAAGATTGCGCGTCTCGCGGGCGATCTGAGCGATCGAACGGTTGTAGAGATTGGCCCAGGGCCCGGCGGCCTGACCCGCGCACTTCTGATCGAGGGCGCGAAGCATGTCATTGCCATCGAGCGCGACGATCGCTGCCTCCCTGCACTCGCCGATATCGCCTCACGTTTTCCCGGTCGGCTGGAAGTCCATCCAGCCGACGCACTCGATATCGACTGGCGGCAGTTGCTCGGCGGCAAGAGCGCGTCGATAATCGCGAACCTTCCCTATGGGGTCGCGTCGATGCTGCTTGTCAACTGGCTCGAGACGGAGCCTTGGCCGCCCTGGTACGATCGCATGATCCTGATGTTTCAGCGCGAAGTCGCCGAACGCATTGTCGCTCTCCCGAATTCGAAAGCCTACGGTCGGCTTTCCATTCTCGCGCAATGGCGAACCCGGCCAACGATCGTCATGAACCTTCCGCCTGAGGCCTTCACGCCGCCGCCGAAAGTTGCATCGGCGATTGTCGATTTCCGGCCCATCGATAATCCCGAACCTGCCTGCAACGTCAAAACGCTTGCACGCGTGACCGCCGCCGCCTTCGGTCAACGCCGGAAAATGCTGCGCTCGAGCCTGAAGCAACTCACCGCGTTCCCGGAATTGCTCCTGCAGCGAACCGGCATCGCCCCGGAGCGGCGTGCGGAAGATCTCTCGGTCGCGGAATTTGCGCACCTTGCTCGCGCGCTCGACGAAAGCGGCGCGGCACCCGCCTAGAGAGCCGCCCGCAATGCCCGGACGAAGTCCGAAAGCCCGAGCAAACGCGCCCGCTTCAGTCTCTCGGCAGTGAGAATTGCCAGTGCTGATGCTACGCTCTGCTCGATATGCGCGTTAACGATGACATAGTCGTACTCAGGCCAGTGGCTGATCTCGGCCGATGCAGCCGCCATGCGTTTCGCCACGACCTCGGGCGGATCTTGCGCCCGCGTTTTCAGACGTTCCTCTAGGGCAGCTCCCGAGGGCGGCATGACGAAAATGCGAACGACGTCTCCCGGCATCTTTTCAGACAACTGCTGCGCGCCCTGCCAATCGATATCGAACAGCACATCCTTGCCATCGCGAATGGCGGCTTCCACGGGAATGCGCGGCGTGCCGTAATAGTTGTCGAAAACGCGGGCCCACTCGAGCAGATCGCCGCGCTCGCGCATCTTCTCGAAAGTGCTGCGGTCGACGAAATGATAATCGACGCCATCCCGTTCCCCGGAACGCGGCGCGCGCGTCGTAACGGACACCGACATCTCGATGTTCGGATCTGAGGCCAGCACGCGGCGCGCCAGCGTCGTCTTTCCGGCACCTGACGGCGACGAGACGATATAAAGCAGCCCGCGCCGCTCAATGTGAGGCTCGGCAGTCGCGCTTGTCCCTCGATCCTGTTCCTCGGGTTTGCTCATGCTATTCGACGTTTTGCACTTGTTCGCGGAATTGGTCGATGATCGTTTTGAGCTGCAGGCCGAGGCGCGTGATGTCAACGGCGTTGGCCTTGGAGCAGAGCGTATTGGCCTCCCGGTTGAATTCCTGCGCCAGAAAATCGAGCTTGCGTCCGACTGCTCCCGTTTCGCTGAGAATGTCCCGGGCGCCGGAGACATGCGCCGAAAGCCGCTGCAGTTCCTCCTCCACGTCAGCGCGCGTCGCAAGCAGCATCGCTTCTTGATGAAGGCGCTCTAGATCGAGGGGCGCTGTCGTTTCGAAGAGACGGTTGATCGCATCTTTGAGACGCGTGACGATGGCGTCCGGCGTGCGCGACGGGGAAAGCCGGACTTCCCCTGCCAAGCGCTCAATCTGCACTAACTGCTCTTCGATGATATCGGCAAGCCGCATGCCTTCGGACCGGCGAGCCTCCGTGAGCTTGTCCAGCGCGGTATCCAGGCTTTTCAGAATGGCCTTCTCGCGCAGCGCACGGGTATCGCTTTCTTCCGGCATCTGATCCGACGTCTCGAGAACCCCTTTGATCATCAGCAGCTGGGCGGCATCTGGCTTCGCCGCACCGGATAAGACCGAAACGCGCTCGGCAGCCCTGATCACGTCCGCGAGAACCGTTTCATTCAGGCGAACGGCGCCATTGACCTGCTGTTTCTCGAGACTGAGCGTAATGGCCACGTTGCCCCGTGCGAGCCGCTTGGCGACAGCCTCCCGGATCGGCACCTCGAGCGCTTCATAGCCCGGCGGCAGCCGCAAACGAACGTCGAGCCCTCGGCCGTTGACGCTGCGGGCTTCCCACGTCCACGTCAAACCGTCGGTCGAACTGTCGACACGGGCAAATCCCGTCATGCTGGAAATGGTCATCTGGGAAGGTCTCGCCGACCGGGTGAGCTATGCGGCGCGCAACTTAACGGGTTGATCCGCGTCCGCCAACAGGGTCGTGGAATCCATTCGGCTCTATTTGTTATTGCTTCTTCGGCTTCCGCACAGGCAGCGGCATATCCGAGCCGGAATCGGACGACTCGGCGGCCGAAATCGACGGCGAGGAGTCATCGCCGTCACCATCGCTTGCCCCCGCCGATGGTGATGTCATCTTCGCTGTTTTCTGGCCCTTGAGCGGTACGCCGGACTTTCCCGTCTTCGTTGGGATTGGCACGGATTTTTCGGTCTGCTCGGACGCATCCGCCTTGGCCTTGGTCTGCTTCTCGACGGCGCGCCATTTCTGAACGGCGCTGTTGTGTTCCTTCAAAGTTTCGGAAAACGCGTGCCCGCCCGTGCCGTCAGCGACGAAATAGAGATCGGCTGTCTTCGCCGGATGCAGCGCCGCAAGGAGCGCGGATTTGCCGGGATTGCAGATCGGCCCCGGCGGCAGGCCGTTGATCTGATACGTGTTGTAGGGCGATTTCGTCTCGATGTCGGCTTTGGTGATGCTGCGGCCGAGCGCGCCTTGTCCCCCGACGATGCCATAGATGATCGTTGGATCCGATTGCAGCCTCATGCCCTTCCGCAGGCGATTATAGAACACCGCGGCCACACGATCGCGCTCGTCAGGTCGTCCCGTTTCTTTTTCGACAATCGACGCAAACGTCACGAGCTCCTGCACCGACTTGACCGGGACGTCCGGATCCCGCTGGTCCCAAAGCGCCGCGAGCGTCTTCTCCATGTCGTTGCGCATCCGGTCCAGAATTTCGTTCCGGGAGGCGCCCTTCGAGAAATAGTAGGTATCAGGGAGCAGAGATCCTTCGGGTGGAACGCCGGTGATCTCTCCGCTGAGGTTCGGTTCTGCCTTGAGGCGCTCGACGATCTGCTCGCTGGTGAGGCCTTCGGGTAGCGTCGCCTTGTAGAGGATCGACTTGCCCTCGGAGAGCGTGTCGATCACGTCGCGCATCGAGGCGTGTTCTTTGATTTCGTATTCGCCGGCTTTGAGCTCGCCGGTCTTGCGGCCACCGAGAAAGCCCTGCAGTAGGTATCCGCCGACGAACGTCCAGCGGTTCGTGATGACGCCCTCCCGCTCCAGGCGCTCCGCTATGGCGATGCGCCCTTCTCCTTTGGGAATGACGACGGTGCGTTCCGCCGGAAGAGGGCCTGGGCTCTCGAACTGATTGAAGATGACGAACGCCGTGCCACCGACGAGCAGCATGAGGATCAATGAGACGGTAAGCACGCTGCTGATGGCGCGTACGAATCCCCCGATCGCGCGCGACGGCTCGCGCGCCTGAACTCCACGCGGTCGGCTTGGCGCGCGGGCAGGTTCCAGCCGCTCCGCCGGACTTCGCGCGCCCGCGGTCCGAGACGTTCTGGTTCCGTCCGAACGCTTCCTGATTTGACTCATGTTACCGCGAGCACCGTCATCTCAAGGAGCATCGCCCACGAGGTCGCATGCCTCAAATTGCGGCGCTCCATCCCCCACCCGGGGAGGACGCTCACCGTAAAATGTGGCGAAAACGCGTACCTGATTGCGCTTTCAAGCGACGCATCGCAAAACCAGCGACGCATTCGTCCCGCCGAAGCCGAACGAATTGGACAGCGCGATATTGATATCGCGCTTCTGTGCCTTGTGAGGCACAAGATAGATCGCGGTCTCGATCGACGGATTGTCGAGATTGAGCGTCGGCGGAACGATATTGTCGCGAATGGCGAGGGTCGAGAAAATCGCCTCGATCGCACCGGCAGCGCCGAGCAGGTGGCCGGTTGCCGATTTTGTCGAGGACATCGCCAGCTTGCCGCTGCTGTTGCCAAACAAACGCTCGACGGCTTTGAGCTCGATCTCGTCACCCATCGGCGTCGAGGTGCCATGCGCGTTGATGTAGTCGATTTCGCTCGGCGAGACGCCGGCGCGCTTCAAGGCTGCCTTCATGCAGCGATAGGCGCCGTCGCCATCCTCGGCCGGGGCCGTGATGTGGTAGGCATCCGCGGACATGCCGTAACCAATGACTTCCGCGTAGATTTTCGCGCCGCGGGCCTTGGCATGCTCGTAGCTCTCGAGGACAACAACGCCCGCCCCCTCGCCCATCACGAAGCCGTCGCGATCCTTGTCGTACGGCCGCGACGCCTTTTGAGGCGCATCGTTGAAGCCGGTGGAGAGTGCCCGGCAAGCGGCGAAACCGGCAAGCGCGATCCGGCAGATTGGACTTTCCGTACCGCCCGCGACCATCACATCGGCATCATCGAGCGCGATGATGCGTGCCGCGTCGCCGATGGCATGCGTGCCTGTCGCGCACGCCGTGACGACGGCGTTGTTCGGTCCCTTGAGGCCATGTTTGATTGAAACATAACCCCCCGCGAGATTGATCAGCCGGCCGGGAATGAAGAACGGCGATACCCGGCGCGGCCCCTTCTCTTTCAGGAGAATTGAAGTATCGGCAATACCCGAAAGTCCTCCAATGCCCGACCCGATCAGAACGCCGGAGCGCTCCTGCGCCTCGACGGTATCGAGTTTCAGGCCGGCATCCGAGATCGCCTGATCGGCCGCGGCAACGGCATAGATGATGAAATCATCGACCTTGCGCTGCTCTTTGGGCTCCATCCAGTCGTCCGGATTGAACTTGCCTTCCGATGTCGCACCGCGCGGAACGAAGTTCGCGATCTGGCAGCTGATATCGGAAACCTCGAACTCCTCCACCCGGCGAGCGCCGCTCTGACCGGCCAGCAGATTGGACCACGAGGCGTCGACACCACAGCCGACCGGAGTGACAAGACCCATTCCTGTTATAACGACACGGCGCATCGCGAATTTTCTTGTTGCTGTTGGCGGTTTTGAGATCAACGCTGGGCACGTTAAGGGGGCTGGTCACCCAGCCCCCTTTTTAAACTCTGCCCACAAGGCGCAAATGCGCCGAGGACAAAATACTCGCGGAGCGAACGCCCTTAGGCCGCGCTCGCGTTCTTCTCAAGAAACTTGACGGCGTCGCCAACCGTCAGAATGTGCTCGGCAGCATCGTCCGGAATTTCGCAGCCGAAT
This sequence comes from uncultured Hyphomicrobium sp., assembly GCA_964470545.1. Classification (GTDB taxonomy): domain Bacteria; phylum Pseudomonadota; class Alphaproteobacteria; order Rhizobiales; family Hyphomicrobiaceae; genus Hyphomicrobium_B. The sequence continues at coordinate 7,581 of CAYYDL010000406.1, forward strand.
TCCTCTTCGAAAGCCATCACGAGTTCAACAGTATCCAAGCTATCGGCGCCAAGGTCGTCGATGAAGCTGGCAT
>CAYYDL010000407.1:0-2475 GCA_964470545.1 uncultured Hyphomicrobium sp.
AGATCATGATCGTCAGGACGCCGGAGAAACAAAGCCGTCTTCACACGCTTCTCGCCGATGATGCCGCCAAACGCGTGATTGTCTTCACGCGAACGAAGCGCGGGGCGGACCGCGTGGCAGGACGCCTTGGCATGGCCGGCATCAGCGCCGCCGCCTTCCACGGGAACAAGGCGCAAAATGCCCGTCAGCGCGCCCTCAATGATTTCATGCTGGGCCACATTCGCGTTCTTGTCGCGACCGATATCGCGGCGCGCGGCATCGACGTCTCGAACATCACGCATGTCATCAATTTCGACATGCCGCTCGATCCGGAAACCTACGTTCACCGCGTCGGTCGCACGGCGCGCAAGGGCACGAACGGCATAGCGATCTCGCTCTGCGATCCGTCCGAGCGCCAGGAAGTCCGCGCGATCGAGCGCATGATGAAGCAGCCGATCGAAGTCATCGACGATGTCGGTGGCGAAGCCCTTCCGGCGCTGCCCCGCAGCCATCCGCAGTATGACGGCGAAGGCCCGCGTCGCGAACGCGGCCGCGGTGGCCGCAACGGCGAACACCGCCAGCGCGAGGGACGCGCAAGGCCCGAACGCCACGCTGGCCACAATCAGCCGAACGTGACGAGAGGCAACGACGGTCGCGACGAACGCCCACGCCGCGCACCCGAGCGCCGAAGCCACACGGCGCCGGAAAGCGGTCACGCCATCGACGGCGCCGCGATGTTTGGAGTAACCGATCGCGAACAATCTTCACGTCAGGAACGTCGGCACGGCGAAGACCGTCGTCCCCGCGAGCAGCATGCCAACCAGTCTCGTCCCCATGGAGATCGCCGCGGCGACCAGCGCCCGGGCGAGCATCATCGACCGAAAGAGCACCGGACGGAGCATCGCGGCGATCATCGAACCGCTGAGGCCGGTCGCGATCATCGCCACGCACCGCGCTCCGCTGAAGGGCGCCATCGTGGCGAAGCCAACGCCGCTCATCGCGACCAGGGACATGCGCCGCAAAAATCACGTCGTAACGGCGAAGGCCGTTCGTCCTGGAGCAGCACGGACGCTCCGAAGTTCATGAAGCGCCGGGACGATGATCGCAACCGCGTGCGACCCGCGCGATAAGCGATCAGGCTGAGACAGAAAAATTCAGAGCCCGGCCTATAAAAAGGCCGGGCTTTTTAGGGCCCGGCCAGTAGCGAGAGAAGAGTGAAACAGGAAGGCTGCTCGAACCTTAGCCCTTCTTGTCGGGTTCGGCCGGCGTTTGATCCGGACCACCATCGTCGTTGTCCTGATCCTGCATCTGCGATCCGCCAGGTCCCATATGGCCGCCCGGACCCATCATGTGCCCATCATGACCGAACCAGCCATGATGACGGCCGCCCGGTCCCCAACCGCCGGCGAACCGATGGCCGCGATGGCCAAAGCCCGGCGAAAGTTCATGCATCAGCGGACGCAGCACCTCCTTCTGCTCATCGTTGAGCGAAGCGTAGAACGGAGAGAATGCTGTCGAGAAGGCCTTCATGCGCTCGGCACGTTCGCTCATGCGCTGGCTGATCTTCTCGAAACGAGCAGCAAGATCCGCCCGCTTATGATCGCCACCTTTTTCGCGCTCGGCCCGCCATTCGTCGCGCTTTTTCTTCCAGTCTTCCATCCGGGCTTCGCGAGCTTTGAAGGCGTCACGAACCTGTGTTTCGACGGGCGCCCAAAGCTTCTCCTGATCCGGCGTGAGCTGGAGCGCGGTCTTCACCATCGCAAGCCGTCCGTCCTCGAGACGTGAGCGGGTTTCTGGCGACATCATGCGCCAGCCGCCGTAGTCGGCCGTCTTCGCGATGGCAACAGTGGCCGGAACTGCGGCGACCGCTGCAATGGCAAGCCACGCGCCGCGCGATAAGTTCTTCATCGATAATCTCCTTCGGGCCGGGGAGAGGCGTTGGGGGAAAGTGCCCGGCCATCGGAGATAAAAACGCAAACATCCGCACGATCCGTCGCCGGCGTGCGCTACGAACGCCTCATGAACAAGATGAACAAAATCGGCGGAATTCAGTCCCGTCGGCACCGCGAATGGCGGACACAAACGCGCCTTGGCGCCACGCTAAAACGTCAGTTCGCCCGATTGATGACGGCAGGGGAACGAAGCATCGACTGTGGGCCGATCGTAGCGCGGGGCAGCTTGACAGCAGGCTGCGCATAAACGACCCGGTCCTGCCCGGCATAACAGCCTGCGATGCAGATCACGAGGTCCTCGTCTGGGCGGGAAGCAAGGATCTTCTTGACCAATGGACTGTCGGGCATTGTCACGCGACGAATGCTCTCGCCATCTTCCGGAATACTGTTGAGATTATTCTCGGCCGACGGCACGTAAGGGTCGGCTCCGGCCGCTTCGATCTGCGAGCCTTCCGCAGATGCATTGTCGAATTCGACGTCTTCCGCGAGAGCCCCCGTCATCGGCAGAAGGACGAGAAACGCAACGACGGCCGTAGGGCCGATT
>CAYYDL010000408.1:0-1796 GCA_964470545.1 uncultured Hyphomicrobium sp.
CTGAGACCATCAAGCCTGTCGTGAAAATCGTCGGGCCGGGCAATGCGTATGTCGCGGCGGCGAAGCGGCAGGTTTTCGGCGTCGTCGGGATCGATTCGATCGCGGGGCCGTCGGAAGTTTTGGTGATTGCTGATAAAAAGAACGATCCGCAATGGATCGCTGCGGACCTCCTGGCGCAAGCCGAGCACGATACGGCCGCGCAGTCGATCCTGATGACCGATGACGAAGACTTTGCGACTGCTGTCGAGAAGGCCGTCCGGCGGCAGCTGGAGACGCTGCCGCGCGGAAATATCGCTGGCGAAAGCTGGAACACATTCGGTGCGACGATCATTTTAGGTTCGCTTGCGGAATCGGTTCCTCTGGCCGATCGGATCGCGGCGGAGCATCTGGAGATCGCGACGGCCGACGCGGAAGATCTTGCAAAACGCATTCGCAATGCGGGTGCGATCTTCATCGGAAGCGTGACACCCGAAGTGATCGGAGATTATGTATCGGGCTCGAACCACGTTCTTCCGACTGCGCGCAGCGCACGGTTCTCCTCCGGGCTTGGCGTGCTCGACTTCATGAAGCGGACTTCGCTTCTGAAGCTCGACGCCGCGGCCCTTTCAAAGCTCGGGGCGGCCGCCATGATACTGGCGCGGTCGGAAGGCCTCGAGGGCCATCGGCGGTCCGTCGAAATCCGGCTCGAAAATGCGGGTTGATTTAATATGGACCAGACCGTTGCCGTACCGGAAAAGAGTCAGGATCGGCTGATCGAGATTACCCTCGATGCAAAGTCGCTCGGGCGCGCCAATTCGAACATCGAGCATGAACGCGAAGTCGCGATATTCGATATTCTCGATGGCAATGCGTTTCGTGTCGATGGGATGGATGCGGGTCCATACAAACTCAATCTTTCGACGGCGGACGATCGTCTGTTGCTCTCCATTGCGCCCGCAAGTGGCACCGAGACGATCGAGCACGCCATCGCGCTGACGCCGCTCAAACGGATCGTCAAAGATTATTTTATGGTCTGCGAATCCTATTACGAGGCTGTCCGCACGGCGCCGCCGGCACGTATTCAGTCGATCGACGTGAGCCGCCGGGCGCTTCACAACGAGGGAAGTGCGTTGCTCAAAGAGAAACTGCTTCCGAAGATCATCGTCGATGAGGACACGGCGCGGCGGCTTTTTACGCTGGTCTGCTCACTGCATTGGAAGGGATGAGTGGAGCGAGAGATCGGTCGCTCACTTGCGTCCGATCAAGTACCAGGAGTTCTGCAATCCAACGCCCTTGATCTCAACGGGATCACGGGCCTCGAGGACGAAGGTGTCCTTGAGGGCATCAGCGCATGTCGGGCAGATCGCGATGAAACCGGGCGTGCTCGACTGTTCGAGACGGCTCGCGAGATTGACCGGATCGCCCCAGACATCATAGCTGAATTTGTTCTTGCCGATGATGCCGGCCATCATCGGGCCCGAAGCCATTCCGACGCGGATATCGATGGGGATTTTCTCATCGTGGCTGACTCGCCGGACGGCAGCAATCAGATCGAGCCCCATCATAGCCAGCGCCTGTGCGTGATCGGCCCGAGGGATTGGAACGCCCGATGCCACCATGTAGGCATCGCCAATCGTCTTGATCTTCTCGACGCCGTGACGGTCTGCGAGTTCATCGAATGCGCTCACGAGCTGATTAAGGAGCGCGACCGTTTTTTCGGGGCCAAGCGAGCGCGCCATGCTTCGTACATCGGCTTTCGGGTAATCGCCGACCGGGAATAGCACGCGCGACAGTAGATCCTTCGGAAGCCCAAAGAG
>CAYYDL010000409.1:0-4283 GCA_964470545.1 uncultured Hyphomicrobium sp.
CGCGGGCCGATCCGCCCGTACGTTTACGGGCTCGCTTGACCGAATCCACCAAGATTGCGACAAACCGGCGCTTTTCATCGGGCCGGTATTGCCAATATCCGCGTTCAGTCAACGGCGATCACCGATACGAAATTCTCAACACGGGGGCCAATGTGGCGCGCAAGTCCTTCCTATTCACAAGTGAATCCGTCTCCGAAGGTCACCCCGACAAAGTCTGCGATCGCATTTCCGACGAGGTCGTCGACGCGTTCTACCGCGAAGGCGCGAAAGAGGGGCTCGACCCGTGGAGCATTCGCGCGGCATGTGAAACGTTGGCGACGACCAATCGCGTCGTAATCGCAGGTGAATCGCGCGGGCCTAAGGATGTCACGGTCGCCGCCATCGAGGACATCACGCGCAAAGCCATCAGGGACATCGGCTACGAGCAGGAAGGCTTCCACTGGGCCAACTGCAACATCGAGGTTCTGCTGCACTCGCAGTCGGCCGATATCGCGGCGGGCGTCGATGCCAAGCAGCCGACGAACCAGGAAGAAGGCGCTGGCGATCAGGGCATCATGTTCGGATACGCCTGCAATGAAACGCCGGAACTGATGCCAGCACCGATCTACTACGCCCACAAGATCCTGTTCGATCTCGCGAGCGCCCGCAAAGCCAAGATTGGCGAAGCCGCGAAGCTCGGTCCGGACGCCAAGAGCCAGGTCACTGTCCGTTACGAAGACGGCAAGCCGGTCGGCGTCACGCAGATCGTCGTTTCCCACCAGCACATCGTCGAGGATCTGAGCTCTCGGCAAGTGCGTGAGATTATCGAACCCTACGTCCGCAAGGCGCTGCCTGACGGCTGGATCGGCAAGGATTGCGTCTGGCACATCAACCCGACCGGTAAGTTCTTCATTGGCGGACCTGACGGTGACACCGGTCTCACGGGCCGCAAGATCATCGTCGATACCTATGGCGGTGCGGCTCCGCACGGCGGCGGCGCGTTCTCCGGCAAGGATCCGACGAAGGTCGACCGTTCGGCGGCCTACGCGGCACGCTATCTCGCCAAAAACGTCGTGGCGTCAGGCATCGCCGACCGCTGCACGATCCAGCTCTCCTATGCGATCGGCGTCGCGAAGCCCTTGTCGATTTACGTCGATACCTACGGTACCGGCAAGGTCGATGAAGCGGTGATCGAGAAAGCCCTCGGCGAGGTCATGGATCTCACCCCGCGCGGCATCCGCAGCCACCTCGATCTCAACAAACCGATCTACGCGCGCACCGCGGCCTATGGCCATTTCGGCCGCCCGGCCGACAAGGACGGCGGCTTCTCCTGGGAGCGCACCGATCTTGCCGAGAAGATCGCCAAAGCCGTTTCCTGACGGCGTTTTAGGAACGATGGATTATAAGGCGGCTGCGAAAGCGGCCGTTTTCTTTTGACGAAGCATCCTGATGCCGGACGTCGAGCACGAACTCAGATCCTATGGACGCCGCCGCGGCCGCAAGCCGAGCGCACGGCAGACGACTTTGCTTCGCGAGGGTCTGCCGCGTCTTGCCTTCGATCCCGCGAACCCGCCTGAAGGTTTCGCGCAAACCTGGCTCGAAATCGGCTTCGGCGGTGGCGAGCATCTGCTCTGGCAGGCCCGACGAAACCCGGGCGTCGCGCTGATCGGATGTGAGCCTTTCGAGGACGGCGTGATCAAGGTCTTGAGCGCAATTGTCGACGAAGACCTGAAAAATATTCGTCTTCACATGGGCGATGTGCGCGAAATCCTGCGGCGGCTTCGGCCGGACAGCATAGACCGCGTCTTCGTTCTGTTTCCCGACCCCTGGCCAAAGCGGAAGCACAGAAAGCGGCGTCTGGTTAACTCTTCCTTGCTGAAGCTTTTGGCCGACGCAATGCGGCCTGGCGCCGAACTTCGCATCGGCACCGATATCGGCGATTATGCGCGCACCATGCTCGAGGCTTTTGCGGCGGAGCCCCGCTTCGCCTGGCAAGCGGCAAGCCCTGAAGACTGGCGCGCTCGACCCTCCGACTGGCCGGAAACGCGCTACGAAGCCAAGGCTGTGCGCGAGGGCCGGAAACGCTATTATTTGCGCTTTCTGCGCGTTTGATCGGCCCCGAGCCTTGCGCAAAAGGCAAAACTCGCCTATTTAGCAGCTATTCCGATAACACGATGGACTACTGAAAGAGTGGACCGCAAGGCCCGCTCCGAAACGACTTTAGGCTCAGAACGCCATTGCAAGACACAATCGCCAACGATGTGGGTTCCCTCCCGGCCGAGAGCGCGGACACGACGCGCTTTTTGCGCGAGACAGGACTTGCGGCGGAAGTTGCTGCCATCGTCGAGCCTGTTCTTGGCGATCTCGGCTTTCGCCTTGTCCGTGTGAAAATTCAGGGTGATGGCCGCGACCGCATCGTCCAGCTGATGGCAGAACGCCCCGATGGTTCCATCACCGTCGACGACTGCGAGGCGATCTCGAAAGGTGTTTCGCCCGTCCTGGACGTTGCAGATCCGATCTCCGGCGCTTACCGCCTTGAAGTCTCATCTCCCGGCATCGACCGCCCGCTCGTTCGCCCGAGCGATTTCGAGGATTGGTCCGGGCATGAAGCAAAGATTGAGCTGAAAGAGCCGATCGATGGTCGTAAAAGGTTCAAAGGCGTGCTTGAAGGTTTCGAGGGCGGAGAGGTCCGCATCGAGACCGATACCGGCGAGCATGGCATTCAGCATCTCGGGCTTCCCGTCCATTTGATTTCGGACGCCAAGCTCGTTCTGACCGACGACCTCATTCGCGAAGCGCTTCGACGCGCCAAAGAGCGCCATTCAACCCGGCCCGGCGACGGCGCCGAACTCGACGAAGACGATCTGGAGGATTGATCCTATGGCCATGGCAGGCATCAGTGCCAACCGGCTTGAGCTTTTGCAAATCGCGGACGCCGTTGCGCGCGAAAAGACGATCGACAAGAAGATCGTCATCGAAGCGATGGAAGACGCCATCCAGAAAGCCGCCAAATCCCGCTATGGCGCGGAAAACGATATTCGCTGCGAAATCGATCCGAAGACGGGCGAAGCGAAGCTGACGCGTGTCCTCGCCGTCGTTGACGAAGTCGAGAACGACGCAACGCAGATCACCGTCGATGATGCCAAGAAGCGCAACCCCGATGCGAAAGCGGGCGACATGATCGCCGAGACGCTGCCACCCCTCGAATTCGGCCGCGTCGCCGCGCAGAACGCCAAGCAGGTCATCGTGCAGAAGGTGCGCGAAGCTGAACGCGACCGCCAGTTCTCCGAATACAAAGACCGCGTCGGTGACGTCATCAACGGCACCGTAAAGCGCGTCGAATACGGCAATGTCATTGTCGATCTGGGCCGCGCTGAAGGCATCATCCGCCGCGATGAGATGATCCCGCGCGAGAATGTCCGACTTGGCGATCGCATCCGCGCCTATATCTACGACGTCCGCCGCGAACAGCGCGGACCGCAGATTTTCCTGACGCGCGCCCGGCCCGAATTCATGTCGATGCTCTTCCGCGCCGAAGTTCCGGAAATCTACGACGGCGTCGTCGAGATCAAGTCGGTGGCTCGTGATCCCGGCAGTCGGGCCAAAATCGCCGTCATCTCGAAGGATTCCTCCATCGATCCCGTCGGCGCTTGCGTCGGTATGCGCGGCGCCCGTGTGCAGGCCGTCGTGAATGAGCTTCAGGGCGAAAAGGTCGACATTATCCAGTGGAACCCGGATGCGGCGAGCTTCATCGTCAACGCGCTGGCGCCGGCCGAAGTCACAAAAGTCGTCCTTGACGAAGATTCAAACCGCATCGAAGTCGTCGTTCCCGAAGCGCAGCTTTCGCTCGCCATCGGCCGCCGCGGCCAGAACGTGCGTCTGGCTTCACAGTTGACCGGCTGGGACATCGACATCTTGACCGAGCAGGAAGAGAGCGAGCGGCGCCAGAAGGAATTCGCCGAACGTACGCAGCTCCTCATGGATTCGCTCGACGTCGATGAGGTCATCGCCCAGCTTCTCGTCACCGAGGGCTTCGCGACGATTGAAGAAGTCGCCTACGTCGATCTCTCGGAGATCGCGCATATCGAAGGCTTCGACGAGAACACGGCCGAGCAGATCCAGAGCCGCGCTCGCGAGTATCTCGAACAGCAGGAAGCCGAGCGCGACGCCAAGCGCCTTGCGCTTCTCGTCGTGCTCGGCCTCGATCTTCTCCAGATATTCGCGGGCGCGGGTCTGGATTTCGGAGGCAGTGTCCTCGTCGAAGCCGTCGATCGAGGCGATTTCGCCGGAATCGACATAGGCGA
>CAYYDL010000410.1:0-7346 GCA_964470545.1 uncultured Hyphomicrobium sp.
ATCAACTCGAGACTGGCCGGGGTGAATGCCCAGCAGTGTGCATCTCGATACACGTCCGTGTCGCTGCTCCGAGTGAGAGCTTGCCAGTCCGCAAAAGAAATTTCCAGAAGCTCAGCAGGCGTCGCTATTTCTGCATCGGCGGGGCTCCACGCGATCTGACCTCGCAAAAGCGAATGCAGCGCGCCATGCCGAAAGACCTGGCCAGGCGTGGGGCGATCCCGCTTCTCGTGGAAAGCATCAAGCCACTCGGACAGCTCCGTCACGGGACGGTAAAAATCGAAGCAATAGCGATGGTCGGGAATGGCCATCGATAGAATGCCACCCGCCTTCAAGACGCGTTCGCACCCGTGCAGGAACTTGATCGGATTGGGGAGATGCTCGAAATTGTGCGACGAAACCACGTAGTCGAAATGCACCTCAGAAAATTTCGCCTCGACAAGCTCCGCGATATTCGTCGCCGACCCCACCAGATCAACATCCTCGATGCGCTGGCTCTGTTCAGCCGACAAATTCGGATCGGCAGCGGCGCGGCGCCTGAGCTCATCAGTGTCAAAAACATCGAGAGCGATGCTTTGAAATCCCGATTTCCGCGACGCAAGCGGATTATGGTAGGGCCCGATTTCGATTCCCCGCTGTTCCTTCGTGATATGCTTCAAAAGCTCACCGACACGATCCATCATTCCGCCCCTTCCTAAGCACGAACTGCCCTTCGAACCAAAAATCGCGTGGCACCTTGAAATCGCGTTTTGTGGAGCCACTCGACGATCGGCGCAGCGAGCTTCACACGCCGACGGATGCGACCCCTTAAAACCGGAAAGATCTCTTTCAAATCGCTCCAGCACCGCGCGACACAAGTGAAATCCCTCCTCCTCGACGCTTGAATGAGCTCGCCACGGAGATTTTCGATAAATCTCGGACCGATGGCATCGCGCGCCCAATAGAGATTGAGATTTGGTTCGTCGGGTAAGATCTCCATGAGCTTTCGGAAATATATCATGCGCGACTTCGCCATGCGTGGAGAGAACGACGTGGAAGTTGCATATATCCGCCACTGAACGACCGACTCGTCCTTCAGATACGTGCTCTGGAATCCCGCCAGAAACAGCCGGAAGAAAAAGTCGTCGTCTTCATACCCCGACAATCGTTCGTCAAACCCGCCGACGTCGCGCCATGCTTCTTTCGAAAACAGGGATGCGCCGGGCAAGATGAACATATCCCGAGAGACGCATTGAAAGATCGACATCTTCGGATGCGGCGTCGCAATTTCATCGAGGAAGTGGCGCGCTACGACACGACCGCCTTGGTCGATCCGGTCGAGGTTGCCGTACACGAAACCCAATTTCCGGTTTTCGGGATCCATGAACGGCCTTTTCAACGCAGCCAGATGATGCGGATACCAGATATCGTCCTGGTCGAGGAGCGCGATGTGCGAGCACTTCGTTTCCGTAATTCCAAAATTTCGTGCTGACGACTGCCCGCCATTCGATTTCGTGAGAAGCTTGATCGGATATCTCTTCGCGAGTTCCCGAACGATCTCGGGCCCGTCGTCAGTTGATCCGTCATCGACGATAATGACCTCATCGGCGGGATCAGTCTGCGCAAAAATGCTTTCGATTGCGGCCTTGATGTATGGAGCTCCGTTGTACAAAGGCACAACGGCGGCGACGGTGAGAGACTTGTCGAAGTGATTGCGATCGCATGGCGGCTCCGAATTCGAACGCTCGCCGCCCTCGATCGGATTTTCACTGCCATGCTTCTCGTCATGTCGCGGATATAGTCGGCTGATGTCGGCCAGCGCGTTGCGCTCCATCGGCCACTTGACCGAAGAGGGTAAAATTTCACGCACCTTCCTCGCGAGAATGAAGCTGTTCCCGAACCCGGGATGGAACGGCATTTCGAGAAATGCGTCGTGCCTGAAAGGGAGCGAGGGATAAATCGCCATGGGCGTATCCATTCCGCTGTCCAATATCTCAAAACCTAACGCCTCGGAAAAAAGCGTCTTGAGGCCTTCGTCGGTCATGCGCCAAAAATCGTTCGGCGTCTCATGGACAGGCCAAGTTTGCGGCAGAATTTGCAGCGTCAAGCCGCCGATCTTGAGAACCCGGTTGATCTCGGCGGCGACCAGCCAGGGCGCGGCCAGATGTTCCATCACCGCCACGGAAAATACGCCGTCGATGCTGCCCTGCTCCACGTAATCGCTGAGGAAATGCGCATCGGCGACGATATCGATATTCGGCGCTGCGTGAATGTCATTCGTGAGGTAGCGGCATTCAGGCGCAAAAAGCGAAGCATGGTCGCTGGTGATAGGACTGACTTTGCGGGCTCCGAGTTCAAGCACGGTTCCGTTGATCCTGCGCATCTCGACAGCAAACTTCTGCAAAGGCGCAGTTTCCTCCGAAACCCGAGAGAATGCTGCTTTCACGTGCGAAGGCACCGTCAGCGGAATGACCGCGTCCTCGTGGATAGTCTTGATTGTGAGAGCGACGGGAGTGAACGGATCGCAAGCAAGATAGGCCGAAAATCCCTTGGAAGTTATTTCCGGATACCCGGGAAAGAATGGAAGCAGATCGGGCCGATCATGAAAATCACTGACAACTTTCTGAAATTCGCCGGACTGTAGGACCAAGGTTTCGGGAGCTTGAGAAAACCCGTAAGCCCATCCCTTGACGAAGACGCCATGAACATCGCACCACATCAGGTCGATGTGATGCGCGATTGCAGGCCGTGTTCGTTCTTCGATGAACCTTTCGAAGTCAGAATCGTCGCGCAACTCCCCATGGAGCTCAAGCATTTGGCCCTCGCAATATGCATTTTGATATTAATACTTTGAATAAATATCGAGTGACGAAATGGGAGGCGAAAAATGGAATCTATGGCCTTCCCGGTTTCTAACATCGGAAAGATGATTCGAGAAACGCGGGCGCCGACGCATCTGGAATTATCCCCAACGTTCGCAAGACGTCGGGCACCGTCCGGACTGTCACATCCGCCAGTACAGGAAACCAATAGCCCGGGATATCTCTTGCTTAAGCAGCTGCTTGGCTTTGCGAGCGAAGCGCTGACGAGAAACAGCCAACCATGTAGGGCTTTAATAAAATGACAGGCATATTGGACAATCTCATTAACAATTTCAGTTCCCCGGAAGAGCAATGGAACGCACACGTTGCGATCCCTCTCGGCGACTCATCGATCGGCGTCACTTATGATTCGAGCGCCAGCACCGCTGACTCACCGAATGGCGCAGCATATTCCTACGCTGTCGGTGTTGATGCAGGGGATATTCACACGGGCGTCGGAGCGTTCACCGATAGCAGCACCGAAGGACCGCACGTCGATGTCGTCTCATCGCTATTGGGGCAAGACCTCGATGTAGGACACTTGGATGGTCTCCACCTCTTGGATGGCTTGCACATCTGAGCCTCAGAATTTCGAGGAAGCGCAAGAACAGTATTGGCCCGCCGGCTCATTTAAAAAGCCGCGGGCCCTTATGATGACAACACAACGCGGCTCTCGACGCATTGCAGTCAACCGACGTTCGCAGCGTCACGGATAAAGCCCGCGTTCCTGCCGTGCTGCGAGAATCCGTTCGCACGCGATCACATAGGTCGCCGTTCGCAAAGAAATCTTGTTCCGATCGGCACACGCCCAGATCTTCCGCAAAGATTCGACCATGAGCTTGTCGAGCCGAGCGTTGATCTCATCTTCGCTCCAGAAAAAGCTCGAGAAATCCTGCACCCATTCAAAATAGCTCACGGTCACACCACCGGCGTTGCAGATGACATCCGGCACGACCAGGATATTGCGGTCCGCGAGAATGTCGTCGGCGTCCGGCAGCGTTGGACCGTTGGCACCTTCGAGAACGAGTTTTGCCTTCGTCCGCCGTGCGCGTTCGGCGGTCATCTGCGACTCGAGCGCCGCCAAAATCAAAATATCGCACGGAACGTCCCAAAAGGCGTCATTGACGTCGGGGGAGCCACCGATACCTGCGACGCCGGTTGTAGCGCTCGATAGCGATCGAACGTCGATGCCACGTTCGTCGACCAGGCTACCCCACTGGTCTTGGATTGCGATGACCTTCGCTCCTGCGGATGCAAAAAGCTCCGCGGCCGCAGAACCGACATTTCCGAACCCCTGGAGGGCGACCCGGGCCCCCGTTATGTCCATACCAAGCCGAGCAGCCGCTTCGCGCCCGGTCACGAAAACACCACGCCCAGTCGCCTTGACCCGGCCGAGCGACCCGCCGAGATGCACCGGCTTTCCCGTGACGACACCGGAACTCGTAAAGCCCGCGTGCATGGAATAGGTATCCATCATCCACGCCATGATCTGCGCATTCGTATTGACGTCAGGCGCAGGGATGTCCTTCTGAGGACCGATGATGATGCTGATCTCGCTCGTGTAGCGCCGCGTCAGCTTTTCCAGTTCGTTTTGCGTGAGCGACTGCGGGTTGACGCGGACCCCGCCTTTGGCCCCGCCAAACGGAAGATCCATCGCGGCCGTCTTGATCGTCATCCAAGCAGCCAGCGCCATTGTTTCTTGCAGCGTCACGTGCGGGTGAAAGCGGACTCCGCCTTTACCCGGTCCCCGCGACAGGTTGTGCTGAACACGAAAGCCCTCGAAATGGCGGACACGTCCGTCGTCCATTTCTATTGGAATATCGACGATCATCGCACGCTTCGGGTGTTTCAAAGTTTCGACCCAGCGCGCCAGGCCCTTCAAGTACGGTGTCACGCGATCGACCTGTTCCAGATAGGTGGTCCAGGAGCTCGGCTCGGATGAGCCTGTATAAGACAGCGGCGGTGATGTTCTCTCTATTGTATTTGTCATGCGCTCGATGTGATTTTTGCTGAAAACAAGGATTCTTCGGACGAAGCGAAAACGCACGCCTTTTAGCTCGAAACGCGGCGGCACTCGAGGTCAGATCGATAACCGATAGCGCTTGCGAGGATTATCGGCCTGCAATCGCTATATCGCGGAGAACAGCCGCCTCGAACTGCACTTCGTCGACACGATGCTTCAAGACGTCGCCTATGCTGATGACACCGACGAGTTCATCCCCTTCCATGACCGGAAGATGGCGGACACGACTCTCGGTCATCAGGTGCGCGACGTGCGCGATCGTGTCTTTAGGCGAGCACGTGACGGTGTCGTGCGTCATCAGAACGGAAACCGGCAGCGTCAAAAGTTTGTTCTCGTCCGTCGCTAGGGCGCGCACGACGTCTCGCTCCGAGACGATCCCGTCGAGAGAATGTCCGTCTTTGCTGACGATCATCGCACCGACCCCTTCAAGCCGAAGGAGTCGCACCAACTTCAAAATGGTATCGTCCGGTCGAATCGTCAGAACGTGCGAGGTCTTCTTGAATCTGAGGATGCTTTGAACAATCATAGCCACAATCCTAAACATCTGAGGTCTGGCCATCTCACGGCAGCGACTCTATCACCGACGAGTTGAATGTGCAGGTCCAATTTAGCCCAATATCCACCTCCCTCGCAGAAAGGCCCATGAGGAATGTCAACGACCGTAGCCACGTACTTGATCGAACGCTTGAAGCAGGCGGGACTTGGGCATGCATTCGGCGTCCCTGGCGATTACGTACTGACATTCATGGATCGACTGATTGCGTCGGACATCGAACTCGTCGGTACCTGTAATGAGTTGAATGCGGGATACGCAGCCGATGCTTACGCGCGCATACGCGGCATCGGATGTATCGTCGTGACATGGGGCGTCGGTGGCTTCAGCGCGATGAATGCCGTCGCCGGTGCCTACGCGGAACAAGTGCCGCTCGTCGTCCTCGTCGGAGGACCGCGCACCAATCAGCGCCGGTCATCGATGCTTCTTCATCACGGCGTCGGCGAATTCACGACGATGCAGCACGCCTATGGCCATATTACGGTTGCCTCGGTTCTGCTCGATGACCCGCGCGACGCGCCTCAGAAGATCGATCGCGCACTCGCCCGCTGCCTTTCGGAAAAGCGCCCGATCATGATCGAGATTCCAATCGATATGGTGGACCAGGCGTGCGAGTCGTCGCCGAAGCCGATATCATCCGGACCGCCGAGTTCCGATCCGGATTCATTAAGTGAAGCGCTGGATGAAGTCATGGCGCTCCTCGCGCCGGCGAAACGCCCCGTCATTCTCGGCGGCGCGGAATTGCATCGGTATGGCCTGATGCATCAATTCACGCGCCTCGTGGAAGCCAGTAAATTGCCGGTCGCGACGACATTGCTCGGCAAGACCGTCATCTCAGAGCTTCATCCCCAGGCAATCGGTGTCTACGAAGGCGCGATGTCGCGCAAGGAAATTCGGGAAATCGTCGAAAAGAGTGATGTGCTGCTCTGCCTGGGAGCCTGGATCAGCGACATCAACTTCGGCGTATTCACCGGCAAGCTGGAGGGCCGCCAGCTGATCCTGGCGAATTCCGGCCGCTTGAAGATCAGCCAGCACGTCTACGAGCAAGTCTGGATCGGAGACGTCGTGCAAGGTTTGGCAGATCGCATGCCGCGCGACGGACTTCCGCACCCGGCGTTCGAAAGCGTTTCTCAGCGTGCAACGAAAGCTCCGCCCGCACGCGCTGGCGAAAAACTCACCGTCAAATGGCTCATGAGCCGCATCAACGACGAAATCGGGGACGATACGACAGTCATCGCCGAAACCGGCGACAGCCTGTTTGCGGCTGCGGACCTCGTCATGCATCACGATGTCGGATTCATCGGGCAGGCTTTTTACCTGTCGATCGGCTATGCCCTACCCGCCGTCCTGGGCGCATCGATCGCCGATCCCGCGCGACATCCATTGGCTCTTATCGGCGATGGCGCATTACAGATGAGCGTCCAGGAACTTTCATCCCTTTGCCGCCGCAAGACGCCGGCCGTCCTCCTCATCATGAACAACAACGGCTATACCACCGAGCGGGTCATTCATGAGGGTCCCTATAATGACATCCAGACTTGGGACTATCATAAACTGCCTGAGGTGTTCGGCGGCGGATGGGGACATCGCGTAACGACGGAGGACGAACTCGAAGCGGCGCTAAATGAGGCACGCGGCAAGAACGACGGGCCAGCCGTCATCGAGGTGATACTCGATGCCATGGACACATCCGACGCGCTCAAACGCCTCGGCGCCGAGCTTTCGCCCGACAAGAAGCAGCGCGCATAATTTGCTCATGCATCAGGCGGCCACGAACTGCGTTCCACGACGCAGCAATGTTGCAGCCTCTTTCCCATTTCGATCCATTACGTGCGCAATGGGCTCGATCCGCTCTATCAGCCCCACAGGTTCCACTACACCGGTTTTTCTGTTCTGTGGTTGGCCTTCGGCCCACGCCTTTCAATATTTTTCC
>CAYYDL010000411.1:0-5664 GCA_964470545.1 uncultured Hyphomicrobium sp.
GTTCCTGTCCGCCCGAAACACGTCATCACTTCATCGGCGATGAACAGCACGTCGTGCGCGCGGCAGATGCGATGCATCTCCTTCAGCGTTTGCGCATCGTAGACCAGCATGCCGCCGGCGCCGAGGATCAACGGTTCGCAAATGAGGGCCGCGACGTCGCCTTCTCGGCAGGCAATCTCAAGAGCGTCGAACGTCGGTTGCGCATGATGCGGCTTTGGATAGGGAATACGCCCTACCTCGAAGAGCAGCGGTTCATAGGTTGCATTGAAGACGCCGCGCGCGCCCGCCGACATAGTGCCGATGGTGTCACCATGATAGGCATGTTCGAGCGCCAGGATCTTGGAACGTTGCGCGCCGATATTTTTCCAGTACCCAAGCGCCATCTTCAGCGCGACCTCGACCGACGTCGAGCCGCTGTCGGAAAAGAAGACGTGTGAGAGGCCCTCGGGCGCAATCTCCACCAATCCCGCCGCAACTTGTTCCGCCGGCTCATGCGTGAACCCCGCGAAGATCACCTGGTCAAGTATCGCTGATTGCGTCTCGATCGCCGCGACGATCTTCGGATGCCGGTGACCATGCGTGATGACCCACCACGATGACACGCCGTCGAAAATCTGCTGCCCGTCGGATGCCTCGAGCCACGCCCCCTCGGCGCCCCGAATGCGGCGCATCGAAGGTTCGAGCGCGTGCTGCGTGAAGGGATGCCAGATCGGTGACGAGATCATGGACCGACGGCCCCGATATCGAGCACGTCCGCCACCGAGAAATTTTCTGCAAATGCAGTGTGCAGATTCTCACTGTCGAGCGTGGCGAGTTTTGGCAGCCGCCCGAGGTGCCGGACCCCGCCGAACGATGTGATCGTCCGCTCGCTGTCGGCGTTTTTATCGCCGATGAAAGCGATGCCAAGGATCGGAATAGCGCGCCGTTTCAAAGCTTCGATGGAAAGAAGGGAGTGATTGATCGTGCCGAGCCTTGTCGACGCGCAGAGAATGACAGGCAGGCGCCATTGGGCAAGAAGATCAATCTGCAAGAGGCGTCGCGTAAGCGGCACCATGAGACCGCCAGCTGTCTCTATCACGAGGGGCGTCGGCAATCCGAAAGGAGAAAGCTTTCGGGTATCGATTTCAACGCTGTCGATCTCGGCTGCAAAATGCGGAGATGCCGGCGTGTTGAGGCGATAGACTTCCGGCAGGATGCGGGACACTGCAAGGTCGCCGAGGCGCGCGACGATATCGGAATCCGTTTCGCCCGCAAGTCCCGCCTGCACGGGCTTCCAGTAATAGCCGTCAAGTGCGCTTGTGAGGGCCGCAGAAAACACCGTCTTGCCGATATCGGTGTCCGTTCCCGCGACGACGATGCGGATCGTCATGCCGCGTTCTCCGCTTCGGCCGCAGCGAGGTCATCGATGAACCGTATGATCTGCGCTTCGTCCACGTTGAGCGTGATCGTCAGCCGCAATCGCGATGTGCCTTCGGGCACCGTCGGCGGCCGGATCGGCCGGATATCGTAGCCTCGAGCTTTCATGGCGGTCGCGAGTGACACGGCCGTGCCATCGCTGCCGACGACGAGCGGCTGGATCTGCGATCCCGACGGTACGAAACGCGTTTTGGATGAGAGCTCGCGCGCTGTAAACGCAACAAGGCTATGTAATCCGTCGCGCCTTTTGGGATCACGCCGACAGATGTCGAGTGCAGCGCGGACGGCTGAGGCCATCAACGGCGATGGTGCGGTCGCATAGATAAAAGCGCGCCCGCGATTAATGATGAAATCACGGATCGTGCGCGGCGCAATCACCAGCGCACCCATCGCGCCCAACGCCTTGCCGCACGTGTGCAGCGTGACAACATTTTCCCGGCCTTCGAGATCGGCCGCAAGTCCCCGGCCGTCGGCACCGAAGACGCCCGTCGCGTGTGCTTCATCGACGACGAGCATCGCGTCATGGCGATCGGCAATGTCGGCAAGCGCTGCGATCGGAGCACGGTCGCCATCCATGCTGTAAAGACTTTCAATCGCGATCCAAGGCTGACCGACGCCACCGGACGCGCGCCATTCCCTGATTGCATCATCAACGGCCTGCGCATCGTTATGGCGAGCCGGTCTTGCATCGGCTTTCGATAAACGCATGCCATCGTGGGCGCTGGCATGAATGAGCTCGTCATAGACGATAAGATCGCCGCGCGACGGCAGCGTCGCAAGAATTGCCGTATTGGCAATGAAGCCGCCCCCGAAAAAGAGCGCCGTCTCGCCGCCGAAAAATGCGGCCGCCTCCGCTTCGAGTGTTTCGTGCTCGGGATGATTCCCGCGCAACAGCCGCGAGCCACCCGCGCCGACCGGCACGCCGCGCGCGATCGCGGCTTCGATCGCCTGCGCAAGCTCGCGTGATTGCGCAAGACCGAGGTAGTCGTTCGAGGTGAAGTCGATCCCGCGCGCCGTCTCGAGCGCCCTCAGGCGCCCACGGCGTGAGAGCGCATCGAGCGCACGCTCATGATTGTCTGACATCCTGGTGTTCCGCACACGCCACAGGCGCGCGCTCCGGAGGAGGGGCGATATCGAGCTCGAGCGCCGAGAGGCCGAGCTTCGCGAAAAGCTTGCCGTCCTTGTCTTCGCCCGGGTTGTCGGCGGTCAGCAGGGTGTCGCCGACGAAGATCGAATTGGCGCCAGCGAAGAAACACAGCGCCTGCATCTCATCGCTCATATCGGTACGCCCGGCCGAGAGACGAACGAACGACTTCGGCATCATGATGCGCGCGACCGCGATGGTACGCACGAAATCGATCGGATCGATCCGCTCTGAATTCTCAAGTGGGGTCCCGGGAATAGCGATCAGCATGTTGATCGGAACACTCTCGGGATGTTCTTCGAGGTTCGCGAGCGTCACCAGCATATCGACGCGATCCTGGCGTTCTTCGCCCATGCCGACAATGCCGCCCGAGCAGACCTTCATGCCGGCGTCACGTACGCGCGCCAGCGTATCGAGCCGGTCGGCATAACTGCGCGTCGTGATTACCTTGCCGTAATAGGCTTCCGACGTATCGACGTTGTGATTGTAGTAATCGAGGCCCGCCTCGCGCAGCTTGACGATATCGTCATCGGTCAGCATGCCGAGCGTCATGCACGTTTCCATGCCGAGCGCCTTGACGCCTTCGACCATCGCAACGACGACATCCATGTCGCGGCTCTTCGGACTGCGCCACGCGGCGCCCATGCAATAGCGCGTCGCTCCGGCTGCTTTCGCCTTTTTGGCCTCTGCGATGACCCGCTCGACTTCCATCAGTTTCGAGGCTTTAAGGCCCGTCTTGTGATGCGCCGACTGGCTGCAGTAGCCGCAGTCTTCCGCGCAGCCGCCGGTCTTGATCGACAACAGGCGGCTCATCTGCACTCTGTTGGGGTCGAACGATGTCCGATGCACGCTTTGGGCGCGGAAGAGCAAATCCATGAATGGCAGGTCATAAAGCGCCAGCGCTTCTTCACTCGTCCAATCGTGGCGAATGGCTAGACCCGTCCAGTTAACGGCACGGGCAGACGGATCGAGTCGGGCAACGGTCGAAGTCATTCAGGCAGGATCTCCGCGGAGTGCGCAACATCACCCCATCCTGAATGTTTGCACCGCTTCCGGCCCGCCTCGCAACCGCCAAAATGCCTCCCTGATAGGGGAAGAGCGTCAAAAGCGCCGGGCAAGCTGGTGTGCTTAGTTAAGATCCTCAGGGAGAACAGGAATGATGCCGAACGGCACACCGTCTTCCGCAAGCTCGCGCGCCTCTTCGACGGTCGAGCTGCCTCGGATCTGGCGCTCCTCGGTTTCGCCGAAATGCATTCGGCGTGCCTCTTCCGCGAAGCGCGGGCCGACGTCCTCGGTATTGGCGATAACCTTCTGCGTGAACGCCCTAAGCGCTTCGCGGACCGCCACGCCATCAGCGCCGCTGGCCGCGCCACCTGCCACAGGGGCAGGCGACGTCTCCTGCGCCGGCGCCTGTTCCGCCTTCGCGCGCTTGGTCACGACCGACGGTGCCATCGGCTGCTTCACGACGTCAATCGACCCGCAAAGAGGGCAAGCGATCTCTCCCGAGCGCGATTGCGCATCAAAGTCCGCACCGGCGCGAAACCAGCTTTCGAATTCGTGCCCGGAGGCACACCCAAGAAGATATTTGATCACGGTTCGTGTACCAGATGCGGCGATTTCGAAGGGGTTGCGACGACGACATCGAAATCGCGGTCATGCGTCAGCGACGGAATTTTCCGCCGGATTTGCTCTACATAGGCGGCGTCGATATCCGCTGAGATGACCTGGGGATCGACGCCGGCTTCCGCAAGGATCTCACCCCACGGCGAGATGATGAGGCTATGGCCGAAGGTCTCGCGACCGTTTTCATGCAGGCCGCCTTGCCCTGCCGCCAGAACGAACGTGCACGTCTCGATCGCGCGCGCGCGCAAAAGCGTATGCCAGTGTGCTTCGCCTGTCGTCCGCGTAAAGGCTGCTGGTCCGGCGATGAATTTTGCCCCGCCTTTTGCGAGCGCCCGATGCAGGGCGGGAAAGCGCAGGTCATAGCAGATCGTGAGACCAAGCCGGCCCCAGGGCAACTCCGCCAGCATCGCTGTCGGACCGGCCTGATAGTTCGCGCTTTCGCTATAGGATTCTCCGCCGCCGAGATCGACGTCGAACATGTGGATCTTGTCGTAGCGCGCGGCAATCGTCCCATCAGGCGCGATAAGATAGGAACGATTGGCCAATCGCCGCTCGCCAACCTTCACCGCCATCGAACCGATGTGCAGCCAGATCTTCCGCTTGCGGGCGGTTTCGGTGAAAGCCGCGAGCGCCGGATTGCTGGCCTCCGGCCGCGTCTCAGCCATCAGGCGCGGCTGTTCCAATTCCATCAGTGTGGTGCATTCAGGCGTCTGCACATATTCTGCGCCCCCGGCGGCCGCCTCGTTGATCAGGCCGATCGCATCGGCGACGTTCTGCGCGACATCGCGACCTGCCCGCATCTGCGCGAGCGCCGCACGAAATGCCGTCTTGGAACGAGGTGACATCTCAGGATGCCGTCAGAAGCGTATCGAGGCGGCCCGAGCGCTCAAGGTCAAAAAGATCGTCACATCCGCCGACATGCATCTCCCCAATCCAGATTTGGGGAACGGTGCGCCTGCCGCCCGTACGGGAAATGAGTTCAGCGCGCAAATCCGTGCGGCCGGTCAGGTCAACCTCTTCGAAGGCAGCGCCTTTGCGCCGCAACAGATCCTTGGCCATATGGCAGTAGCAGCAATTCCCAGCCGTATAGACTGTCACCTTCTGCATTGCTCGGCGCCTCTCAATACGCCATTGGAAGAATTCGAATCAAAGGTAACGCGTTCGCGAGGTCATGCAACCTTGCTTTGTAGATTTGCGCCGCTGTGCCGCGCCTTTGTCACGCCCGTCGCCCCGAGATTATCATTCTGAAACAAGGGCAAGCGCAAGGACGTCGATGCGCCGGGCGCCCGCACGCTTCAAGGCACGTGCAGCCGCGGAGGCTGTTGCGCCCGTCGTTATGACATCGTCGACCAGAACTATGGCTTTTCCTGCGACATTCGGCAATTCGTTCGAAGGAACACGAAAAACGCCGGCAACATTTCTGAGGCGCTGGGCCCGCGTCAGCCCTACCTGATGCCCCGTCGACCGGTTGCGAAGGAGCG
>CAYYDL010000412.1:0-2976 GCA_964470545.1 uncultured Hyphomicrobium sp.
CGCGGCGAAACTGCCGGTGTCGGTCTACAATCTTCCGCGCTGCGTGCTGCCGCGCTCGGTTTGGCCCTTTGCGCGACAATCGATCTCTGATTGGAAAAATGGCTACGCAGAGGGATGCTCCGCCTGCGTCGAGCGTCGAAACTGCGCAGGTTTTTTTACGTCGGGGCGGCCAAAGCGGAGCCGTGCGATTTCGCCGATCTTAGCGGAAGCGCCGCTTGGTTTGGGGGATAGCGGCAGCGACGCAATCGCGGTGGTGCGCTGACGTTCACTGAGGTGTGTGATGACTTGGGGCTTTGAAGTCGGTCGCATCTACAATCGACGCGCCGATATTCATGGGCGCTTCGGAGGCCAGCAGCAGGGCGGCATTATCACGCCCGCAGACCAACCTCTGGTTATCATAGTGACAGGCGAGGGCGGTCGTGAGCACGGCTACGCCGATCGCATTCGAGACGACGGTGCATTTGAATATTTTGGTGAGGGACAGGTCGGGCCGATGGTCATGCAGCGCGGTAACCGCGCCATTGCTGAACATTCGGCTCTCGGCAAAAGCCTCTTAGTATTTCGGCAGGTGGGTCGGGGGCTCCGATACGCGGGAGAGATGGTGTACGACACGCACCACATCGAACAGGCGCCCGATCGAACTGGCGCAATGCGCGATGCGATCGTATTCGAGCTTCGTCCTCTCGACGCAATCAACGAGATCCTCGAAACGGAGCAAACGGCCGAACCTAAGGAAAGCCTAACTGCGCTACGTCAGCGCGCTCTTAGCGCGGCCGAAGGGCCGTCTGAGCCGGCCAAGCGAGGCATCCGAAACGTTTATCAGCGCAGCCGCGATGTTCGGAACTACGTGCTCGCCCGCGCGAGCGGCAAATGCGAAGGGTGCTTTGAGCCCGCTCCGTTTTTTAGACCCGATGGGTCTCCTTACCTTGAACCGCATCATCTTAATCGCTTGAGCGACGGCGGGCCGGACCATCCCAGGCATGTGATTGCGCTTTGCCCCAACTGCCATCGCCGTGTCCATGCCGGTGCGGACGGGCAACCGTTTAATGCCGGATTAATTGCGACGATGGCGACAATCGAGCCAGTCTGATGCGGTTGCTGTTCCCGCTTTGTCGATTGCGCGGAGATCGGACGCCGTGACGCTGCGGAAAAAATCAATGAGCGACAAATTCGAGTGGCCCGGCGGTCTTTGAGACGAACCGGGCGCGTACGAGCCGCTTGAGACCTGGAAGCCTACTTGAGAATGGTCGAGGCAATGGAGTGCACGGCCGATGCCATCCCCTCGAAAGCCTGACTGCTGTTGTCCGCGCGGAGAATGATTCGGCGCATAAGGGCGTTCGAACGGGAGCACGCCAAGAATGCCCAGTCTTTGCCAACGTCCCCGTCCCTGGTCGCGCGGACTCGGTGTCGCGGCGGGTGTCCCATGGGACACTGCTAAGGGGTGTCCCATGGGACAGTCAGATCGGTGCGATGCGCCGCGCTATTTTCGCCAGAAGTCCTTGAACCGCGCCGGCGACAACTCGGTGTAGCGGACGGTGTGCTGGATGTTTTTATGGCCGAGGTAGGCTTGCAGCGCCCGCGTGTCGTGGCCGCGGTTGGCGAGCGCGTAACCGCAGGCATGACGAAGCATGTGAGGGTGCGCTTTAAAGCCCAGGCCGGCGGCATGTCCGGCGCGCTCGACCATGCGGGCGAAGCCGGCGGTCGTGAACGGCGCGCCGCGTTCGGAGGTGAATAAAAACGGTGACTTTGGCTCCTGCTCCCGATTGAGACGGCGCAGCGCCCGCAGCTCATCGCCGAGGATCGGCTGCGTGCTAGGCGTGCCCTGCTTGACCCTGCGGACGTGCAAGGTGGCCGTTTGGAAGTCCACTTGATCCCAGCGCAGGTCCACCAGTTCGGAGGCACGCAGGCCGTGCCGGTAGGCGACCAGCAGCATGGTGGCGTCGCGGTGGCCCCAGCGGTTCGCCTTGACCGCTTCGAGCAGGCGTTCGACCTCCGCCTCAGTGAGGTACTCGCGCGTCCGGAGGTCGGCGTTCGGCCGGCGCCGCGGGGTAACTGTTCGTTTTTCGGAGGTCGGCGTAACCAGCTTGAGGTGCGATTTCGGCATGGGGAATGGGGGCCTTGCGATGACGACTGTTCGTATAATAGTCATTTTACGAACAAAGTCAAAGGTCCGGGCTATTCTTCAGCCGCGTTGGATTCGGGTTCCCGTAATCCGCTGTCTCCGGTACTTTCTCTCCCTCCTGAGGTCAGCAATGTACCCTATCTTCGATGTCTCGCGCTGGAAGCCCGAGAGGCCGGAAATGCTCGGTTCAAAGGAAAAGCTGTGGCTGCTGCCGGAGGCAGCCGCCGCGCTTGGCCCCACGCCGCAGCTTTTCAAGATTGGGCGCCCGGGCACGGGTGAGAACTGGGCCGAAAAGGCGGCCTGCGAAATCGCCTCTCTGATGGAGCTACCTCACGCCGAATACCAACTCGCGCATCGGGACGGCGTCCAGGGAGTAATCTCGAAACGATTCATCCCTGACGGAACTCATTTCGCATTCGGGAACTTGGTGTTGTCTCAGATGATTAGCGGGTACGATAGCGCACTCCGCTTCAAGCAAGATAAGTACCAGCTTCATCGAATGCTTGGCATTTTGAGGCGGCGTAGGATTAGACGGCCCATTGGCGCGCCAGCCTCTTGTGGCGGGATGGCTGGCCATGAGGTGTTTGTAGGCTACCTAATTTTGGATGCACTGATCGGCAACGGCGACCGCCATCACGACAATTGGGGCGTCATCGTCAGGAGCGAATCAGGAGACTTGCTCTACCATCTCGCGCCGACATTCGACCATGCTTCGAGTTTAGGGCGCGAGCAGACGCACGAGGCACGCGAAATGCGGCTCACCACCCGCGACCAGCGGGCAAATGTAGAGGCATATTCCTCGCGGTGCCGGTCAGCTTTCTATGGAGACGGCGCCGCGCCGCAGAAGCTGTTTT
>CAYYDL010000413.1:0-5159 GCA_964470545.1 uncultured Hyphomicrobium sp.
ATTTCGAATCCGGTGGCTTTATTCGCAGCGAGGCTGGGGTGCTGCATCCCGATCTTCAGTATCATTTCTTTCCGATGGCGATCAGTTACGACGGAACGTCCGCGGCGAAGGGACACGGTTTTCAGGCGCACATCGGACCGATGCGACCGACGAGCAGGGGGTATGTGAAGCTGAAGTCTGCTGATCCGCGCGACTATCCACGTGTTCTCTTCAACTACATGCAGACCGAGCAGGATCGAAAGGAGATGCGCGCGGGCATTCGTTTGACGCGCGAGATCTTCGGGCAGAAAGCATTCGATGCTTATCGTGGCGCCGAGCTTGCTCCGGGACCAGGAGCGACGAGCGACGACGACATCGACGCGTTTATTCGTGCAAAAGCGGAAAGCGCCTATCATCCATCATGCTCGTGCCGGATGGGAATGGACGAAATGGCCGTCGTCGATGGTGCGGGCCGTGTGCATGGCGTCGAGGCGTTGCGTGTCGTGGACGCGTCGATCATGCCGGACGTGGTCAGTGGCAATCTCAACGTGCCGACGATCATGATGGCCGAAAAGATGGCGGATGTGATCCGCGGCCGGCCGCCACTACCAGCCGAAGACGTGCCGGTGTGGGTTAATCCGAATTGGCAGACGGAGCAGCGTTAGCAGCGACCGCGACTGCAGGCTTGGTCATGTCCTATCGTTTACCGATGGCTCCGAACGGTGACGCCGCGCCGGTCTGCTTCAAAAGAATGACGAACGGAATAAGAACGAGGAAGCTGAGCGTGATGAAGCCGAACGCTTCGATGAAACCGATCATCGTTGATTGTCGCGTCAGCTCGTAGCTCAGCAATTCCTGAGTGCGGGGGTCGGTCATCGAGAGGCCCGTTGCTTCGAGCCATGAGTGGAGCGCAGGATTGTACGGATTGATTCCGGCGCTGAGTGTTTGCAGGTTTTCGTGAGCAGCGCGCGTCAAGACGGTAGCGCCAATGGCGATCCCGAGTGAGCCGCCGATCGTGCGTGCAATATTGAAGATGCTTGCGGCCTGGTCTGACGCTTCGCTTGGCAGAGTCTGATAGGCGAGTGTCGACAACGGCACAAAAATCATGCCCATGCCTATGCCCTGCACGACGCTCGGCACGATGATCCAGAACTGATCGACGTTGAGATTATATCGCGTCGTGACGTAGGAACCGGCCGACGAAAGCACCAAGCCGACGAATACCAGCCATCGTGCATCGATGCGCTGGATGAGAATTGCGACAGCGACCATGCCAACGGCAACGGCAATGCCGCGCGGTGCCATGACCAATCCTGCGGTGCTCGCCGGATAGCCGAGCAGATGCTCGAGAAAGAGCGGCTGGAGGGCAATGGTGCTGAGCATCCCGACGCCGAACGCCATGATCAGGAAACTTGACGTCGCCAGATTGCGGTCCTTCAGCAGATTGAGCTTTAGGATCGCGTCCGACCGGTTATAGCTTCTCAGCGTAAAGGCCAAGAGGCAGACGATTGAAACGAACGTCAAACTAACGATCAATTGCGAGTCGAACCAACCTTCGCTGTTGCCGCGATCCAGGAGCATCTGGAGGCTCCCGACGCCGATTGCAAGCAGCGCTGCACCGAGCCAGTCGATCGCCGCGCCGGTGTGCGGTGTGGACTTCATGTAGGCGGCGATCATCACGAGATTGACGATGCCGATGGGCAGATTGACATAGAAGACCCATTGCCAGCCGAGATGGTCCGTGATGAAGCCTCCAACGGTCGGTCCCATGATCGGACCGAGAAGCACGCCGATGCCCCAGACAGCCATGGCTTTGCCGCGCATTTCGGGCTCGAAATTATCGACCATCGTGGCTTGGGAGAGGGGAACGACGCTGGCACCGAAGGCACCCTGCAACAGGCGGAAAATGACCATCTGCATCAGTGTGTGGGCTTGTCCGCACAGCATCGATGAGACGACGAAACCAGCGACGCTGACGGTCAGGACGCGCTTTCTCCCGAACCGTTCGGCGAGGAAGCCGCTCATCGGGATCAGGATCGCCTCGGCCACGATATAGGACGTTAAAACCCAGGTGATCTGATCCGGCGTCGCACCGAGGGTTCCCATCATATCGGGCAAGGCGACGTTGACGATGGTCATGTCGAGAATGACCATTAGCACCGCCAACAGCACGGCTACCGAGCTTAGAATCCGGGGACCAAGCGGACCCAGCGCTGACGCGCCTGCCGGATTACTTGGCGTCACTACCGGCTCCATTCGAGGTGGTGTCTACGGTAACGTATGCCGAAGCACCGACGCCGAGCGGCGGATCATCGGGCTGCAGCGTCAGCATGATCCGGACCGGGAAACGTTGGACGACTTTGACCCAGCTTCCCGTCGCGTTTTCGGAAGGTAAAAGTGAGAATGCCGAACTGCTCGCCCGGCTAATCGCTTCGACTTTGCCGGTCAGTTCTTTCGAAGGATACATGTCGACCCAGACGGTGGCGTTCTGGCCCGGCTTGATGCGTGCGAGATCCGTTTCCTTGAAGTTCGCATCAACCCACCACGTCGAGGTATCGACGAGCGGGAAGAGGGTCATCCCGGCCTTTGCGATGTCTCCCGGGCGAATGCTTACTTTCCCGACCGTTCCATCGATCGGAGCTTTGATCGTGGCATTATCGAGGTCCATTTGCGCTCGTGCAACGGCGGCCTGGGCTTGTTCGACGTTGCCCTTCGCGGCTGCCGCCTGCGCGGCCGGAGCCGCCTGGACCTGCTGCTGTGCGACGGCAAGGCGAGCCTGCGCGGATTTAAGCGCCGCTTCAAACGGAGCCGGATCGATCTTGACGAGAACGTCGCCAGACTTCACCGCCGCGAATTCCTGAACTTTGACGTCGGAAACCACGCCCGTCACAAGGGGGGTGATCTGGATGATGTTGGCTTCGACCAAGGCATTGTTGGTCGAAGGATGAAGCGTCTCGTAGTGCCAATAGGCATAGCCCGCTCCGATCAGCACGATGACGGCAATCATGCCGAAGATGCTGAGCGTCCTTTTCGAGAAAAGCGGTGGGCGGCTCGGAGCGGTGCCGCTGACCTGAGCCCCGCCGATCGCTGCTGGCTTTTTATCTGGCAGTCGGTCCTGCATCGGTTTCTTCCGCTTATTCGAAGGCTGCAACGTTTTATAGTCCTCTGAAGTTGCCACGAGCCGGATCGGCAGCGGTTAACAGGCCAACTGGGCCTGTACACCCCGGCGCCCGCCGTGGCCGATACATAGGGGCGGTTAGGTGTGTGTTTCAGATCCGGAATGGTCAACGCATGAGCTTTGGGGGCCAGACGACCACAGGGTGCAGAATACGTAATAACGCACCCTCTATATGCCGTTTGATGTTTTCCCGCCAATGTAACAATCACCGAAACGGGGCCGCCCAAATGTCGCGGATCAGGGGCTTTGTCGCATGGTATTTGCGTGCTGGTCGCCCCGCCATAATGGCGGTCGGTGATGACGGTCTTGTAAAAAGTCTGAATTCCAAAATTTAACATTAAGACGCAACTGAGAGCGATCGTTGCGGCCAAGCTGTCTGATTTCGCTTCCAGCGCTCGGCTTAGTCTGCACCAATTGTGCGATTATTAACTGGCCAGGCGTGATAATCGCTGCAGAATCCGGTTCTGCCGCTGGGTTCGCGCGAGAGACAAGGCCCTCGGGCCCAGAACGAATTTTCGTGCCATGACTGTTTCGGAGCGACTGGATCATGCCGAAGCCTCATACGCGCAATTGACTGCGCAATACGCGAAGACGCATTTCGAGGGGACGGATACCGCAACCCGACTGGCGGCGCTCATCCGAGACGAACCCATCACCGAACTCACGACGGGATCGCAGCGCCTCTTCTTCGTTCGGCGTTCTACGTCGGATGCCGGTATCTCTTACCGGGTCTTTCGAACGGAACTGTCAGCCATTATCGGAGAGGAAGATATCGGCCACTGTGAAATCAGCCGCATTGCCAGCGGCATTTGCTCGATTGTGGATGCCGAGGTCGCGCGGTCCTATCAGCGGAAGGGTATTGCTTCCGCAATGTATGATTTGATTGCATCGGATATGACGACAGCCGGGGGACTGCTGTGGCCGGTTTCTCCGGCAAAGATGACAGATGCAGAATTCAAAATCTGGTGGCGCCGTTCTCCGGCTCTGGTCTTCTATTACCCGCACCGAGATCGGCTGGGATTGTTGCCAAGATCCGAGTTCGACGCGCTATTCGATATTTCGCCCAGCACTGGCGTTTGGGAAAAGAGCCTGGCCTACTGTTTGATGCTGCTTTCCCGCATTCGGCGGACTGCAGGTATCATCGGCTTACGCCTCTGACATCTTTCGTTTTTGCGTATAGCCCACTTGGCGGTCCTATCATTCTTCCGCCGCCGGATGGGCCCGCGGTCTTTGGATGGCAGGCTGTTCGTCCGCTCAGCTGCGGAGAATACAGGTATTGGAACGGCGTCGAATGTCTCGATGCGCGCGATGACCCGCCGGACGTGGGGCCCCGCTGATAATCGTCTTAAACTGTATTCGGCGCGTTTCGCGTCAAAACCTTGAGCTTGCGAGAAAGCGTTCGGCTGTTCCGAGCGCTTCTCGGACTTTGCTTGAAATGACGCACCGGCGTTGAAGCTCGCTATCGGCATACTTCAAAGCGTCGCGTAGTTGTTCGATCACCCCGAGGGCCGACATTTCGCGCGTTGCGTGTTCCCGGGCATTCATTGTCGCTCCTCCGGATTTGCGTTGTCTCGGAGGCAATCTCTTTCTCGCGGCAATTTCATGGAGGCGCTGCAGAAACCTGTCACAAATTTTGACGGCGTTTGCGGTCGAGCCGGCTCACCACCATCCGAAGAACGATTTCTGCCGCGGATACATCCGGCGACCATAGCGGTCGTAGCCGTAGTAGTAATCGTCGGCACTATCGCTCATGAAATTGTCGCCTCGGAAGAACTGTTTCGGCCGTTTCTTGATGCCGCCTTGCGGTTCTGTGCTGATCAACACCACAAAATCCGTTCCTTTTCCGGTCTCTTTGCTCAGGGCCTCATCTGAGATGATTACCGACGAACCGGGCCAGACGGCGGAGGACAGCTTCGCCTGAATGTCTGGCGGAATTGTAATCCGATCGAGCGCGGCGCTTGCTTCGCCGACGTCCGTCAAGGGAGGAGAGTCGGCATCGCTC
>CAYYDL010000414.1:0-6319 GCA_964470545.1 uncultured Hyphomicrobium sp.
TAAATATGCTCCGTTGGAGCATATTGGAGGGTGAAGGCCATGGCGTCTGCTGTTTCGACTTTAGCTCGGGCTCTTGAGGTGCGTACGAACGCCCGGGCGCCCCTGGCCTATTTCTGGTCGCCTGCCCTCGAGAAAGAAATGGCAGCGCTCTACGCGCGCGTGAAACACGTCATCACACCGATGGAATGGCCATTCTATGCGCCGCTCATCAAGTCGATCATTGAACTGAAAGCGCAGCGCAACGCCGTCATTCTCGCGCACAATTATATGACGCCGGAAATCTTCCATTGTGTTTCAGATTTCCGCGGCGACTCGCTGCAGCTTGCGAAGGAAGCAGCGCGCACCGATGCGAAGGTGATCGTTCAGGCGGGTGTGCACTTCATGGCGGAGACGTCGAAGCTGCTATCCCCAGAAAAAACGGTCCTCATACCTGATATGCGCGCCGGGTGTTCGCTCGCATCGTCGATCACGCCAGAAGACGTTCGCATGCTCCGAGAGGCCTATCCGGGCGTGCCGATCGTCACCTATGTGAACACGTCGGCAGCGGTGAAAGCGGAATGTGATATTACCTGCACGTCCGCAAACGCTGTCAAAGTTGTGGAAAGCCTCGGCGCTCCGCGCGTTTTGTGCATACCAGATCAGTATCTGGCGAAGTGGGTGCAGTCGCAGACGAAAGTCGAAGTCATTGCCTGGAAGGGCGCATGCGAGGTGCATGAGCGCTTCACGGGCGAAGAGCTCGAGCGCATGCGCGCCGACGAACCGGACCTCAAAATCATTGCGCATCCGGAATGTCCGCCGGACGTCATCGCTGCTGCGGACTTCACGGGCTCGACCTCCGGCATGATCAAGTGGGTGAAGGACAAGCGACCGGCGAAGGTAATGCTCGTCACGGAATGCTCGATGGCGTCCAACGTCGCAGTCGAAGCGCCGGACGTCGAGTTCATCCGGCCGTGCAATCTCTGCCCGCACATGAAGCGCATCAGCCTTGAAAACATCTACGATAGCCTCGTTCACCTGCGCCATGAGGTGACCGTGGACCCCGATGTCGCGGTACGTGCACGCCGCGCCGTCGAACGCATGGTCAATCTGACGAACTAGCGTCTGGGTCTGCATCTGCCCAGGAGGGCAATCTGATGGCCGCATTAAAGAAGAGTCGCGCAGCTCGCGAGTTCAAGGGCTTCACAGGAGAGCCGGGACCGGGTGATGTCGTCATCATCGGCGCGGGACTTGCCGGACTCTTCACGGCCTTGAAGCTGGCGCCTCTGCCGGTCACCGTCATCGCGGCTGCACCGCTCGGCGAAGGCGCGTCGAGCATGTGGGCGCAGGGCGGCATCGCCGCCGCCGTCGGCGAAGGTGACAGCACCGCAAAGCATGCAGCTGACACCGTCGAAGCAGGTGCCGGTATCGTCGATCCGAAGGTCGCGCACCTGGTTGCCGAGGAAGGGCCGGACCGCATTCGCGATCTGCTCGGATACGGGGTGCCTTTCGACCGCGATCTCGAAGGCCATTATGTTCTCTCGAAGGAAGCCGCACACTCGGAGAAGCGCGTCGTTCGCGTTTCCGGCGACAAGGCAGGTGCCGCGATCATGCAGGCGCTCATCGCGGCGGTACGGACGACGCCATCGGTCCGCGTGCTCGAAGGCTATGAAGCGGACGATCTCATTGTTGCGAACGATCGCATCGAGGGCGTCCGATTGATCCGGCCGACAGCTCTCGGAAACGGTCGCTATGCCTTCGTTCCGGCTTCAGCTGTCATCCTCGCGACAGGCGGCGTCGGAGCTTTGTTCGCGCTGACAACGAATCCCCCCTACGCGAAGGGCGAAGCTCTTGCGATGGCTGCGCGCGCCGGTGCAGTGATTGCCGATCCGGAGTTCGTACAGTTCCATCCCACCGCCATCGACGCTGGAATCGATCCTACGCCGCTCGCGACGGAAGCGCTACGCGGCGAAGGCGCCACACTCGTCAATTCGGAGGGCGAGCGGTTCATGCTCGCGATAGATCCGCGCGGAGAGCTTGCTCCGCGCGACGTGGTTGCGCGCGCCGTCTACAATGAGCTCAACGCCGGACGCCGCGTCTATCTCGACTGCCGCGGGGCGATCGGCGACCGCTTCGAAAAAGAATTCCCAACGGTCTGGGGTCACTGCCTGCGTGCCGGCATCGATCCATCTAAGGATCTGATCCCCGTCGCACCGGCCGAACACTATCACATGGGCGGCATTGCCACGGACTCGAACGGCCGCACGAGCCTCACGGGTCTCTGGGCTGTTGGCGAAGTGGCCTCCACCGGGCTTCACGGCGCGAACCGGCTCGCGTCGAATTCTCTCCTCGAAGCCGTCGTGTTCGGGGCTCGCGTTGCCAACGACATTCGCGATCTTCTTCCGCACGATCGTATCGGACATTTCGTGGTGCCTCATCGCATTCCTGGCAGCGGCCGCGCAGCCGACACGGCTTCACGGCAGGAAGCTCTGAAGGCGCTCAGGTCGATCATGACCAAGTACGTCGGCGTTCAGCGCTCTGGCAAAGGCCTTAAAACAGCGCTCGCGAAACTCAAGGCTTTGAGCGACGCGAGTTCGAACGATCGGGTTCTTTCGAATATGCTTCTTGCCGCACGGCTGATTGCGGCGGCTGCGCTATTGCGCAAGGAGAGCCGCGGCGGTCATTATCGAACAGATCATCCGCGTACCAACCCATTGCTGGCGCATCGCACGTTCCTGACGCTCGCGGATCTCGCTGTGTTGGATGAAACATCGAATATGCGGACAGACGCGCTACCTGTCGCCGCGTGCTCATGAGCGCGAAGTCCGATTTGCGAATGATACTCTCTCACAATGTTGTCCTTGCCGCCGTTCGCAGCGCGCTCGATGAAGATCTCGGGCTTAGCGGCGATATTACAACGAACGCGACTGTCGAAGCCGACGTGCGAGCGGATGCCCTTCTCGTCGCGCGGAAGACGGGCGTCGTATCGGGGCTTGCCCTCGCAGAAGCCGCGTTCCGGGAACTCGATCCCGACTGCACGTTTGAAATCGATATCGATGACGGCAAGATTGTCGCGGCCGATGATACGATCGCGCGCATCAGCGGAAATGCGCGGGCCATTCTCTCGGCCGAGCGCGTGGCACTGAATTTCATCGGGCGTATGTGCGGGATCGCAACGCTGACGCGGCGTTACGTTGATACCGTGGAGGGTACGAGCGCGAAAATCGTCGACACGCGCAAGACGACACCCGGACTTCGAGTCTTCGAGAAATATGCCGTCCGCTGCGGTGGCGGCCACAATCATCGGTTCGGTCTGTTCGATGCCATCCTCATCAAGGACAATCACATTGTTGCTGCGGGCGGTGTCGCGGAGGCGATAAAGGCAGCGCGGATATCCGCCGGACACGTGACAAAGATCGAGGTCGAGGTCGATACGCTCGAACAACTCGATGTCGTACTGCGCGAAAAGATCGACTGCGTGTTGCTCGACAACATGAGCTTGGCGGAGTTGCGCACTGCAGTAAAAGCTGTCGACGGTCGCTGCCTGACGGAAGCGTCGGGCGGCGTTAGTCTTGATACCGTCAGGGAAATTGCTCTCACAGGTGTGGATTTGATCTCGATCGGCGCGCTCACCCATTCCGCGCCGGTGCTCGATCTTGGGCTTGATTTCGTCACACCGCCGAAAAAGAGTTCGGCCAGACCTGCTTGAAATCGCCATAGCCGGTTCGCATCTGGCGATTTGTGGTAATAGTGGGACTCTCTCACTCGGGTCGGGGAGGATCGGAATTGTCGATGGCCATGCAGTGGATCGTGCTTTGGGGCGTAGTCGCCATCACGGCCTCGGTTGCCGCGGCTTTCCTGGCCGGCATTAAAAATCGCGATACGTCCTACTGGATCGCCTGGAGCTTTCTGGTGCCGCCATTCGTGCTGTGGCTGCTGCTCCTGCCGCGGAATAAAGGGCCTCGGCCGCGCCGGCCGACGCTGGATGAAATCGACCGTCACGAAAACGGTCCGCTCTAAGCGGACTTTTGCTCGCGTCGCTTTCGGCGAATGACTGCTTGCGCGGCGGCCAACCGGGCGATCGGCACGCGAAAGGGCGAGCACGAGACATAATCGAGATCGACCGTTTCGAAGAAGAAGATCGAGCGCGGATCGCCGCCGTGCTCGCCGCAGATGCCCGTCTTCAGGTTCGGCTTGACGGACCGGCCGCGCTCGACGCCGATCTTCACGAGTTCGCCGACACCTGTTTGGTCGATCGAAACGAACGGATCGGTCGTAATCACTTCGTGCTCGAGGTAATTCGAGAGGATCGGCGCCGCGTCATCACGCGAGAGGCCCAACACGGTCTGCGTCAGGTCATTGGTGCCGAACGAGAAGAAGTCGGCTCCCTTTGGACCGGAGGCGATATCGGCTGCGCGCAGAGCCGCACGAGGGAGCTCGATCATCGTGCCGACATCGTATGGAATTGCGACTCCCGTTTCCTCCTGGACGGACTTCGCTGTCGTCGTGACGACATCGCGGAGAATATCGAACTCGCGGCGATAGGCGATGAACGGGATCATCACCTCGGGGCGGACCGCCTGGCCCGTCTTCTTTTGCGCGTTGACTGCGGCCTCGAAAATTGCACGGATCTGCATTCGCGTGATCTCGGGGAACTTGATCCCGAGGCGGCAGCCACGGAAGCCGAGCATCGGATTGAATTCTTCTAGCTCGGCGACCCGCGCCTTGAGACGCATGAGGTCCATTCCGAGCGCGGCTGCGACCTGAGCAGCCTCGCGATCCTCATGCGGGAGGAACTCGTGGAGCGGCGGGTCGAGAAGACGGATCGTCACCGGCAAGCCGGCCATGATCTCGAACAACTCTTCGAAATCGGCGCGCTGAACGGGAAGAAGTTTGTCGAGCGCCTGCTGGCGGCCCTCCTCGTCTTCCGCGCAGATCATCTCGCGGACAGCGAGAATGCGCTTTTCCTCGAAGAACATGTGCTCGGTGCGACAAAGCCCGATGCCTTCAGCTCCAAACGACCGCGCTTGGCGGGCATCGCGCGGCGTGTCGGCGTTGGTGCGCACCTTCATGCGCCGGGTTTTATCCGCCCATTCCATCACAGTGGCAAACGTGCCTGAAAGCTGCGGCGGGAGCATCTTGGCCTTGCCCGCATAGACGCGGCCGGTGCTGCCATCAATCGAAATAATGTCTCCCGATTTGAACGTCCGAGTTCCGGCTCGCATCGTCCCGGCGTTGGCGTCGATACGGAGCGTGCCGGCGCCCGAAACGCACGGCCGTCCCATGCCGCGCGCAACAACCGCGGCGTGGCTTGTCATGCCACCGCGCGCCGTCAAAATGCCGACGGCAGCGTGCATGCCGTGCACGTCTTCTGGGCTTGTCTCGGAGCGTACAAGAATGACATCGCGACCCTTGGCCTTCAGCGCTTCCGCCATTTCGGAGTGGAAGACGATCTCGCCGGATGCTGCGCCAGGAGACGCAGGCAGTCCTTTCGCGATGAAATCGTGCTCCGCCGATGGGTCGATCGCCGGGTGCAAAAGCTGATCAAGCTGCGCCGGGTCGACCCGCAAGATCGCTTCATCCTGCGAGATCAGACCCTCTGCCGCGAGATCCACGGCGACCCGCAATGCCGCTTCCGTCGTGCGCTTGCCGGAGCGGGTCTGCAGAATCCACAGACGCCCCAGTTGCACCGTGAATTCCACGTCCTGCATATCGCGATAGTGCCGTTCAAGACGATCGAAGATCTGTTGAAGTTCGCGGAAGACGTTCGGCATCGCAACTTCGAGAGACGTTTCGGGCGTGCCGGAAGCAGCTTTTTTCGTGAGCGCGTGCGGCGTACGGATACCGGCGACGACATCTTCGCCTTGTGCGTTTGGAAGGTATTCTCCGAAAATTTCCTTTTCGCCTGTCGATGGATTTCGCGTGAAAGCAACCCCGGTAGCGGAGTTGTCACCAAGGTTTCCAAAGACCATGGCCTGGACGGTCACGGCTGTACCCCAGTCTTCCGGGATGTCGTGAAGCCGCCGATATGTTTCGGCGCGCGGGTTGTGCCAGGAATCGAAAACAGCCGCGATCGCGCCCCAGAGTTGCTCGCTGGTATCCTGCGGAAATGGTGCTCCATGCTCTCGCTCGATCGCCGCCTTATACTCGGCGATGATCTCGCGCCACGCCTCGACATCGAGATCTGTATCGGCCGCAAAGCCATTGAGGTTCTTAAAATTTTCAAGAATGTCTTCGAACGTGCCGTGGTCGACACCGAGGACGACGTCTCCGTACATCTGGATGAAGCGGCGGTAGCTGTCGAATGCGAAGCGCGCGTCGCCGGTCAAAGCGGCGAGACCTT
>CAYYDL010000415.1:0-2916 GCA_964470545.1 uncultured Hyphomicrobium sp.
CACGATTTTTCGGAATACAAGGCTCGCTGAAACCTACGCTCGCCTTCTCAGGGAGGCGGAAGCCGCCGGCGGCGCGCGTGATGCGCAGATCGAGCGGGCCCGCAAGGTCTGGTCGCAGGGATTTGTCGCGGAAGCGATCGATCAGTTCTGTCGCAACAATTCAGTCATGGATTCTTCCGGCACGCCGCACCGGGGCTTGCTCACGGGGCAGGATCTGGCGAGCTGGAGCGCGTCGATCGAGGCTCCGATCAGCTACGACTATCGCGGCTACACCGTGTACAAGGCCGGCCCATGGACGCAGGGCCTGGCTTTGCTTCAGCAATTGGCCTTGCTCAAGGGATATGACCTCGACGACCTCGATCCCTGTGGCGCCGAGTTCATTCATTTGCAGGTCGAGTGCGCCAAGCTCGCCTTCGCCGACCGCGACGTATTCTACGGCGATCCGAGTTTCAGCAAAGTCCCGATATCGGAGCTGCTGTCGGATTCCTACAACGCCGGGCGGCGCAAGCTGATCGGCAATACGGCATCGCTGGAGTTGCGTCCGGGGACCATTCCCGGATTCGGCAAGACCATCGGGGCGAGGGCCGGCGGGTCGCGCGAGGCGGTCTCGGCGGTCGGCACCGGCGAGCCCACGGTTGGGCGGATCAGCGCCGAGCGCGGCGACACGGTCCATTTCGATATCATCGATCGCGAAGGCAACATGATTTCGGCGACGCCATCGGGCGGATGGTTGCAATCGTCGCCGGTCATTCCTGAACTGGGCTTTTGTCTCGGGACGCGGGCGCAGATGTTTTGGCTCGACGAAGAGCATCCGGCGTCGCTGCAGCCGGGCAAACGGCCGCGATCGACGCTCTCGCCGACGTTCGCGATGCGTGACGGCAAACCATATCTCGCTTGGGGCACGCCCGGCGGCGACCAGCAGGATCAGTGGGCGGCTCAGTTCCTGCTGCGGCACATTCACGCGGGCTACAATCTTCAGCAGGCGATCGATGCGCCTGCTTGGCACACGGAACACTTCCCGGCGTCGTTCTGGCCGCGTCTCGCCAGGCCGGGTGTGCTCGTTCTCGAAGGCCGTATCGTGCCCGAGGTCGTGAAGGATCTGCGCGACCGCGGTCATATTGTCGAGGTCGGCGATGACTGGTCGGAAGGACGGCTGACCGCAGCTTCATATGACGATGGTTGGCTTCGCGCGGCCGCCAATGCGCGTGGAATGCAGGCCTACGCAGCGGGACGCTAGGCGGTGCAATCGGACGCCTGAAATATGTTGAAGCGAGATAGAATATAGGGAATGATCGGTCCTTGAACATGTTTAATGTGAGGACGCCGGACCTCCATTCTTGAGCTTCAACAAGAGGAAAGCCGCGTGCAGGTTAAATATGTCTCGCTCGCGATTGTCGCGATCTACATCATCGGTTTGGCGATCGTAACGTCGATCGTTCAGCGGTCCGTCAAATCAACTACGACCTTCACCACCGGCACGGCCGGAGCGGCGAGCATTCCGGCCGTCCTTGTCGGAATGTTGTTGATGTCCGAATTCATCGGGACCTCGGCAAGCGTGGGCACGGCTCAGGAGGCCTTCAAGTACGGCATCTCCGCCTCCTGGAACATCGTTGCCCTTTCGGCCGGCTTCATTCTTTACGGGTTTCTGCTTGCCGGGAAATACAAGAGCTCCGGCCACAACACCATTTCTGCCGTGCTGGACGAGGCGTACGGGCATAACACCAAGCTGGCGACGTCGCTGGTGATGATCTTCGCTTTGGAGATCGTGGCGGTCGCCATCTATGCGGGAGGCGGCACGATCCTGAGCGCGCTTCTGGCGATCAATCGCACGTTGGCGATCGTCATCTGCGGTGTGGTGTCCGTGCTCTACGTATTCATGGGCGGCATGCGCTCGGTGGTCTACACCAATGTCGTGCACTCGATAGCGAAGTATGTCGGAATTGGCGTCGCCCTCTATTTCGGCCTGACCCAAGTCGGCGGCCTCTCGCAGCTGCAAGCCAAGCTCGCCCCGGAGATGTTCTCCTGGACTCACGTCGGCTGGGGGCAGATTTTCGCCTGGTTTATCGCTGGGATCGGCGCGACGTTCTCGACCCAATATGTCATACAGGCGATCAACACGGTGGGCGATGCGCGCAGTGCCAGGCTCGCGAGCTTTTCGACCGCGGTCTTCCTTGCCCCGTTCGGCGTGATCACGGCGCTGGTCGGTATGTGCTCGCTTGTGCTTTTCCCGCACATCAAATCCATCAGCGCGTTCGCTGCCTTGATCGCGCAGATGAACGATGTGATGGCCGGGATCGTCGCGGCCGGTCTCGCCGCGTCGCTGTTTGGATCGCTGGCGGCGTTTTCTGTCGCGACCGCCACGCTTCTCTACAAGGATTTCTATGCAGGCCTTGTCGTCAGGAATCCGACCGAGAAGGCGTCTCTGAGGTTCATTCGTATCGCGACGATCGTGATGGGCCTCCTGCCGATCGTCCTGGCGATTTATACGCCGAACGTCTTGGCCGTGACCTTCCTCGGGAAAGCTCTGCGCGCTTCGCTGTCGGTCCTGGTGTTGTTTGCCTTCTACGCGCCGATGTTCGGCAACAAAACCGGCGCCTTCGTCAGCATCGTGGCCTCGCTCGTCGCCACGGTTGCCTGGTTCCTGATGGGCAATCCCCTCGGGATCGACAACGCCTATATCGCGCTGGCGGTGCCTCTCGTGGTGATGGCGATCAGCAGCTTTTTCGGATCGGCTCCCCACGCAGTACCGGCCGGCGCGTCTGCCGGGCGCTCTGCCACCGGAGGGGAGTAGCGGATTTCGTCGAGAACGGACGCGTGGCGCTTCGCCACCCGCGCCGAGCTCGGCGGCGCGATCGACGCCACGAATGTCGGTCGAGATGTACCGCGTGAGTCGCGGCGACAAGCGCGCAGGGGTCG
>CAYYDL010000416.1:0-4829 GCA_964470545.1 uncultured Hyphomicrobium sp.
TCGCCAAACTTCATCACGCACGTGGGGCTCGCCATGATGCCGAGCTTGTGTTCGACACCTGCGCAGATGACGTCGTTCCGGTCGCCGAGCGAGCCGTCGTCGTTGACAAGGAACTTGGGGACGAGGAACAGCGAGATGCCGCGCGTTCCGGCTGGCGCCTCAGGCAACCGCGCAAGAACGAGATGGATGATGTTCTTCGCCATCTCGTGCTCGCCCCAGGTGATGAAGATTTTCGTGCCCGTGATGCGATAGGTTCCGTCGCCCTGCGGCACGGCGCGTGTCGATAGCGGACCGAGGTCGGAACCCGCGTGCGGTTCCGTCAGGTTCATCGTGCCAGTCCACTCACCGGACACCATCTTGGGGAGATATTTGGCCTTGAGTATTTCGCTGCCTCCCGCCTCGATGGCGTGAATGGCACCTTGCGTGAGCAGTGGACAAAGTCCAAACGAGACGTTCGAGGCATTCCAGATCTCGCCGACGGGTGTCGCCGCGATTTCGGGGAGTCCCTGACCGCCGTACGCCTCGGAGCACGGCAGCGTGCTCCAGCCGCCATCGACGAACGCGCGATAGGCGTCGCTGAACCCCGGCGGCGTTGTCACTTTTCCGTCAACAAGATTCGAGCCGACGCGGTCGCCTATTGCGTTCAAAGGTGCTAGGACCTCGGCGCCGAACTTACCCGCTTCCCGGATGATTGCGACAACGGTCTCGGGATCGAGGCCGGGATAAAGCTCGCTAGAGCCCATTTCTTTCAGACCCGCAACCGTCTCGAGGGCAAAGACGATGTCGTCTATTGGAGCCTGATAGGTCATGGATCGTCCCTCGTATCAATCGGTTTAGCATCCGGACACTAAGCCGAACAGAAGCATAAGAAAACCAAGTGAAGCAGCAAATGCAGGGCCGGATCGTTCCAGCCAATAGCGAATGGATAGCGGAAGCCGGTCAGATGATCCGGTCGGGTGCGCTCGTCGCGTTTCCAACCGAAACCGTCTACGGGCTCGGTGCCGATGCGACGAACGGAGAAGCCGTCGCACGCATCTTCGAAGCCAAAGGGCGGCCGACATTCAATCCTCTCATCGTGCACGTGCTGGGATTGGAGCAGGCGGTCATCATCGGAACGTTTTCACCCATAGCGCGACAGTTAACGGAAGCGTTCTGGCCAGGGCCGCTGACTCTTGTCGTTCCGCGCGCACCGGAATGCGATGTCAGCGATCTCGTTTCCGCAGGACTTCCGACGATTGCGGTTCGTTCGCCCGATCATCCGGTCGCACGGGCACTTCTCTCCGAGGCTCGCCGTCCGCTCGCAGCACCTTCGGCAAACCGGTCGGGCCACGTCAGCGCGACGAGCGCCGAGCACGTCGCTGCCGATATCGGCAACAAGGCTGCTCTCATTCTCGACGGCGGTCCAACGACGCTCGGTCTCGAATCGACGGTGGTGAGCGTCGTCGATAAAACACCTGTGCTCCTTCGCCCGGGCTCGCTGACTGTCGAGGCGATTGAAGACGTGACCGGCGGGCGCATTACCCGGCGCGAGGAAGCGGGTACCCGCCTCACATCGCCAGGGCAACTTGCAAGCCATTATGCGCCGAGAGCGCACTTGCGGCTTAACGCGCATGATTGGAAACCCGACGAAGCCGTACTTGCCTTCGGTGCGGTGCCGGAGCGACCGGCACGTGCATTCATCAACTTGAGCACGTCGGGCGATCTGGTCGAAGCGGCTGCGCATCTGTTCGCGGCCTTACGCACGCTGGATGC
Source organism: uncultured Hyphomicrobium sp. (assembly GCA_964470545.1). Taxonomy (GTDB): domain Bacteria; phylum Pseudomonadota; class Alphaproteobacteria; order Rhizobiales; family Hyphomicrobiaceae; genus Hyphomicrobium_B. The sequence goes on from CAYYDL010000416.1 coordinate 1,753, forward strand.
ATCGGGTGCAAAGTCCATTGCGGCGACGCCTATCCCTCCGATGGGACTCGGTGAAGCGATCAATGACCGATTGAGGAGGGCCGCGGCACCGCGCGGCTAAGGTTGCGCCTACAGGCCGCTGATCACGAGCACGACTTTGTTGACGAGCGGTCCGAGGATGGGGCTCTGCATGACGTATCCCTCGAGAACGTCCTGAACGGCTTGCAGGAAATGCGTCGATGATGGGATGGCCGCATAGATGCCTGCATATAGCAATGCCGTGGTCGTTCCATTGACGATCAGATACCGACGCAACATAGCAGGATAGCCACTTCCGTTAACGCTTCATTAACAAAGCACGGACGCGGTGCGCCGTTCAAGAGCGCGTGGAAGGAATTGGTGAATCCTGAAGCCGTCAGGTTTCCGTTTGCCCGACGACCTTGAGGCGATGTTGATCGGTCTCGATCGTCGCCTTCGTCGAGGGCCAGCTGGAGCTGATCCAATCGTCGGTGCCAAACAGCCAATACATGAAGCGATGGCGGCGATGATAGCGCTCGATGATGAAGCGGTTCATTGCATCCATATGACTGTTGAGCGCGCTCAGCGTTTCCGCAGGGAGCGCCGTGTCCCGGTCGATGGCGGCCAGGCGATTCATGATGGAGGCGACGTCGCTTGCCGCTTCTGTTCGCCATTGGTCCATGGACCCCGCGAGCGTGTGCTGGTTCTGATTGACCTTCAAAAGCGCCTCATGAACTTCGGTGAGGTCTTGCGTATAGGCCTGATGCTTCGCCGCGGCGGTTTCAATTTCGGCCGCGATCGCGCGTTCCGCGGCGCCTACGCGATCTGCGAGATTGAGAACAAGTTCGGTCAAAGATCCGTAATGGGCGTCGAGCTTGCCCGACAAGCCGTCGATCTTGTCGTCTCCTGCTGCGAGCGCCACCGATGGACTGTCCCCGGGCGAGCTCGCAAGCACTTGGCCGATACCATCCTCAACCCGCGCGAGCCGGTCGTGGAGTTCGCTGAAGCCGCGGTGATCCGAGCCAAGTACGGCCTCTTCGATCACATCAAGCTTGTCGGCAATCGGCTTCAGGTCGACGACCTGCGCAGCATCGTCGGATCTCACTTCATCGCCGGTGAGAACCTGACGGTCCCGGATCGAGGCTTCCAGCTCTTGCAATCGCGCCGAAAGGACGGCCCACGACTGAGACATCTCCTGAAGGCGAAGTTCGAGGGCAGCCTCGATGTCACCGAGCTTGGCCACGAGCGCGGACGGCTCGCCAGGTGCCGCTGCGCCGCCTTCACGCAGCGCAGTTTCAAGCGCTCCGATGCGGTCGAGCAAAATCGCGTGCGTTCGACCCTGGTCATCCTGGTGGGCGAGCGTGTCTCTGGTCAGATCGCGAACGAGACCGGCGATGGCGTGACGTTCGCTTGTCAGATCGTGGCCCAGCGTGCGCACCGCCTGCTCGAGTGCTTCGATGCGCGAATTCTGGGCCGCGTCGGTAGGCGTTCCGAGATAATCGGCCCGGTAGGCGGCCCGTGTGTATTCCACCGGATAACGCAATGCGCTTGGTGCATAACGGGGCTCGGCGCGGGTCAGTGGTGGCAGCGGCTCTGCGAAACGTGAGGCGAAACGAAGAAGCAATTCCGATGCGCCGAACTCCGATCGATGATCGAACAATACCTGCAAGACATCATCGACCGTCACAGGGGCGTTGCGGCGCGAAGCGTGCGCCACTGCAAACTTCAAGACGTCCGCCAACTCGTCCGAGCGTCGCGGAGAGACGGCGCTGCTGCCCGGCACCGCCGGGATGTCACCCGCGATGATCGTTGCCGTCTCGCGCTTAAGGGCGACCACTCGGATGCCATGAGCTTCCAAGGCTGCGGCCGCCGCATCGAGGCGCGTCATGGCATTGAGAAGGTGTTCGAGGCGGACTTCACCTGCCCGATGGGCGCAGGCGATGTCGTAAGCCTGATTGAAACAGGCAAGGACAATCTCATCGACGAGAACGGGACCGGCAAGGAACTGGCCCCGCTTGCCGTTCGCCGGTGATGGCTCACCTGGCGGGATCACATCCGCCTGCACGGACGTCCACGTCTGCGGCGTCCTGAGATCGAGATCCTCGCCATGATACGCCATGAAACTCTCCCCATGTCCCTTCGGCGGCCCGTTTACACCGGCCATCAAATTCGCCTGAAGGCCCAGACCAGCGCCGATCACCTATCTTCAAATATCGACAAGGTCTTGACTTTTAGCTTGCCGTTTAGGTTAGCGCCGTTTGGCACGCGCCGCGAGTCCCATGGCTCGACGCATCGTCTAGAGCAAAAGACCGGAAGATGCCGGTTCTTGGAGATCAGGGCCCTCGGCGCGAGGATCGTTAAGCCGGAGATTGACCGTCGTGATAATCATGCGACCATCGGCGATGGGTTGCAGCAGATCCCGGATCTCCTCTGCCGTGCCGGAGCGGCAATCAAGCCAGCGTTCGAAATTCTCGGGGTCGATCAGAACAGGCATCCGGTCATGGAGCCGCTCCATCTCGGCGTTCGATGCTGTCGTCAGGATTGCCATCGTTTCAATCTCGCTGCCATCGGCGCCGAGCCACGATTCCCAAAGCCCGCCGAAGGCGAAAAGCTCGTGATCCTTCAAGCGAATGAGATGAGGTTGCCGCGCCGTGCGTTTGCCGCTCCATTCGTAGAAGCCCGTCGCCGGAACAAGACAGCGGCGATGCCTCAGTGCGCCGCGAAACGCCGGTTTTTCTCCGGCCGTTTCGGCCCGGGCATTGATCAAGGGAGAGCGAAGCGCCAACGGGTCCTTGGCCCATGACGGAATGAGACCCCAGCGCACCAATTGAAGTTCCGGTACACCCCTGATGTCGTTTCGTGCAATCAGGACGGGTTGCGACGGGGCGATATTGTATCGGGGCGGGAATTCATCAACGCGCGGCGCATTGAAGAAGGCACGCACCGCTTCCGGTGAAGATGTCAGGCTATATCTCGCAGGCACGTCCAATCCGTCCTTTTTGCGACGCATGGATCTCGAATATAAGGCTTTGCGGCTTTGCCGTCAGGACGCGGCCTCGCGGCGCGAATGTCAACGAGCT
>CAYYDL010000417.1:0-5056 GCA_964470545.1 uncultured Hyphomicrobium sp.
TTATGGAGCCGATGGGTCAGTGGCCCGCCTCCGGCAGCACCGTGCTTGTCAATATAAAACTCGGCGACGAAACCGACAGCGGCGGCGCGACGGTCAGCATCCAGTTCGAACTCCGGAATTGTGAACCGCAGCGGGCAATCCAGGATTGCGTGCTCTTCACGCCTCCTCTGCACGCCGCTTCCAAGCGGGCGACCGACTATCTGAGAGCCTCGCTCGCAATCGGCCATATCGGAGGCATCATCGAATCGCCACCGATGGAGAACGGCTACAAGCAGGTTCATGTGACCCTACCCCTCCAGGGAAAGCGCGATGATGGCCGGAAGGTCGATACGCTGCCCAAGCAATGGCTTCAGAACCTGAGCGACGAATACGAGAAGTGGGTCCTCGGGACGCTCGACGTCGCGGCCTGATCGTCAGGCCAGCAGTCCTTCAAGCAGGATCGCGAGAGCTCCGTCTGCTCCCTGTGTTTCGCAATTCTCATTTGAGAGCGGTCGATCCAGTTCAAAAATCGTGAGCCCGTGAAAGAGCGCCCAGCATACGGCGGCTTGTTCTTCGGGCGCCGCGCGCTTGAAAACGCCTGCCGCCTGCCCTCGCGTCAAAACATCGACGAGAGGTCGGAACGACGCGACTGCTGCGTCGTTGAGGTCACTGCGCTCATCCTTGTTGATTTCTGTGCTGAACATAAGTCGGTAGAGCGGAGCGTTTGAAATTCCGAAACGGACGTGCGCCTCGGCAATAGCAAGAAGTTGATCGTGGGGAGATTTCTCTCTGATTATAATGGCCGCTTGGAGTTCATCCCGGAGTTGCAGATAGCCTTGTCGGGCAAGTTCCGCCAGTAAAGCAGTCTTATCCCTGAAATGCTTATAAGGCGCCGCGTGACTCACACCAGCGCCGCGTGCAACTTCGCGCAAGGTAAATTGCCATCCGCCATCGTCCCGGAGCATTCTCCCAGCAGTTTCGATCAAAACGCGCTTGAGATTGCCGTGATGGTATGGTCGTTCGGGTGAATCGCTCATGGGCGACACCGAAAGTTGATACAGACGTTTATGTTGGCAGTGAAAACCTCAGGCTTGCCGAACGCCGGAATGTTTCCGCTGTCTACATTGGAGATCGCTTAATGACTGCTCACGTTCCGGTCAAGGATGACTTTTTGCTGGCGCCGCTCCTCGGCAAGCAGCGAGCCGCTTTCCTGAGGGAAGGGCCGCCGTCGGCAGCACAGCGTCGCGCCGATCTGCTCAAGATCAAAAGAGGGCTCTTGGCTCGACGTCCCGTCTTTGAAGCGGCTCTGTCAAAAGATTTCGGTTATCGCTCGGCGTATGAGACGCGGATCATGGAAATAATTCCGGTGATCCAAGCCATCAATTACCTGCGCCGGAACGTCTCCAAATGGATGCGCCCTGAGCGCCGCCGCATCGCCCTGCATTTTCTCCCCGCCAGCGCCCGCGTCGTTTACCAGCCACTCGGCGTCGTCGGCATCATATCGCCGTGGAACTATCCGCTCTCGCTCGCCCTCATGCCTTTGCTCTGGTCAATCGCGGCCGGCAACCGGACCATCCTAAAGCCATCCGAATTGACTCCTGCGACAACAGACGTGCTGAAAGCGATGTTGCGCGACATCTTCTCTGAAGAGCAGGTCGCCGTGGTCACGGGTGGTCCGGAAATCGGAGCGGCGTTCTCCCGTCTGCCGTTCGACCATCTGGTCTTCACCGGTAGCACCAACGTCGGCCGTATGGTGATGAAGGAGGCTGCCGAAAATCTCGTACCTGTGACGCTCGAGCTTGGCGGCAAATCTCCAGCCCTTATTGGTCCTGACGCCGACCTCGAAACGGCAGCCGCGAGTGTCGCCTATGGCAAACTTGCGAATGCGGGGCAGACCTGCATTGCGCCGGATTATGTCCTCGTGCCGGAAAAGGACGCCGCTGCTTTCGTGGCATCATACGACGCAACGGCTTTGGAGCTTTATCCCGACGGCGCCGCCGACCGAAATTATAGCGCGATCCTCGACACCGCTCACCATGCCCGCTTGCGCGGACTGCTGGAGGACGCCAGGAAGAAAGGCGCACGCGTTCTTGAAATCGGATCCAGCGATCGCGCGAACCCTCACAAGCTACCTGCTTCAATCGTGCTCAACGTCACCGATGACATGGCGATCATGAAGCAAGAGATTTTCGGTCCGATGCTTCCCGTCATGACCTATCGCACGCTGGACGAGGCCATCGCCTATATCAATCGCAAGCCGCACCCGCTCGCGCTCTATTATTTCGGTAATAATGACGAAGATCGCCGCCAGGTTTTGGCACGGACCCATTCCGGCAACGTGACGATCAATGACACCTTGATGCACTATGTCCAGAATGATCTTCCGTTCGGTGGCGTTGGCATGGCGGGTATGGGCGCCTATCACGGCATCGAAGGATTCAAGGCCCTCAGTCACGCCAAGGGTGTTTTCGAGCAGAGCCGCTGGAATCTCGGCGGACTTCTGCGCCCCCCCTTCAATCGGACGACGGACTGGGTCATTCGCTATCTTCTCCGATAATCCCTGATCGACGGCTCTTTACTTCCTCATGGGAATTTCCGAGAGAGAGCCGTCTCGCGCAGGTGCCTGGTCATCTCGCGCACGACGCCTGAAGACCGTGAATCGAAGGGTTTGGAATGCAGCATACGGTGGTACGGGTCATCTGCGCGATCGGCCAATCGGGTCAGCTTGGGCTACACGGACACCTCCCTTGGGAAGGTAATCCTGACCCCGAGTACGTCGCCGACGTCGCACGCTTTTTCGATTTGACCCGTGGCCACGTTCTGTTGGCTGGACCGAAAACGATCAACGCCGTTCCGGAATTTGCTCGCCACGACCGCACTCTTGTCGTTCTCAGATCGCACATGGACCCGGAAGAGACATTGAAGCAATTTGCGGGGCGCGTCGTCTACATCGGCGGCGGTCCGCCGGTCTGGGATGTCTACGCCAAATACGTCAGCCACTGGGATGTGACCCGCCTTCCCTACGACGGCCCGGCCGACCGATGGTTCAATCCCAATTGGCTGACAGCTTCGGAACGTACCTGATCCGCACCACGCGCAAAGGGCCGGAACGTATCGCTCCGGCCCGAGTGTGATCCGATTCCGAGACGCTCAACTCTAATGCTGCCCGCCTTTCCGGCCAGCCTCCGCGGCGCGCTTTGGATCGTTCCGGAAGTTACCGCCGCTTTCGTGGCCACCTTTTCTACCGGCCATAACGGCGAGTTCATGATTGCGCGAAAAACTTCGCTCGTGGCTCGGAACGCTCGCACCACCCTTTCGGGCGATCTCGCGTTGCTTCTCTTGATCCATCGAAGCAAATCCGCGTTTTGATCTTCTGTCCTCTTGAGCCATCGTGACACCTTCTTGATCGCATGTTTCGTTCTGCCCCAGGCGTCGGGGAAAGTGGGGCCGGAAAACCGAGACTTGTCAGCCACCGGCGGGTGCTTGGCCAACGTTCGCTGTCCGCTGGGGTTCCGTCACGCACCGCGAAGTTCGGATGACCATTTCGCAAGAAACGAGCCAAGCGAAGCTCGGCCAAGCAGCATCGGCATGTCGTGCAGAACCGGAGGCAACCCGCCGCCGCTCGCTGGAATTACTCCCTCAGCGATCTCGAAACTCAGGATGCAAAAATGATCAGAAAAACCGAACAAGGGAACCCGACCTATCCCGCCGAAAAAGCGAGGCAGGGCGAAATTATCCTGAAACAGCCGTGGCAACGCGCCATTTTCATCGCGGGTTTGGCAGCGGCTGTCGTTCTACCGTTCGTCCTGCACTATTTCGCGCGATGAGCGCATAACGCTAGACATCCATCGTATCGTCGTCCGCCCAGTCATCGTCGGCGTCGTCTTGGGTGTCCTGATCATCCTGCGCGTCCTGCAGCCGATCGAGTTCGGCGTCGTCTGCCGCGAGGTCCTTCTGATCTTGCGCCTCATCGTCGCGCGTATCCTGAAGCTGATCTTGCAAACGATCGATCGTCGCCTGATCGCTCGCACTTGTGCCGCTGTTTGCCCACGCCGAAGCGCCGCTCCCACCCCCGAAGAGACTGCGAATCCCGTCGGCAAGGAAAACACCGCCCGCGACACCAGCCGCCGTCGACAACGCCGAAGATAAGAATCCTCCCGTCGCGCCGCCCATCGGCGACGGAGAGGCCCAGGGACTGCTCGGAGGCGGCGCCACAGGTTCCGCCCCGCGCGGAGGCGAAGGCGGCGACGACGGTGCCGCTCCAAACCGGCTCCCAGCCGCCGGAACGGAACCACCCGACAGGAAGCTGCCACCGCGCGCCGCGTACTGCGGCGGCTGCGAGGCCGCGGCCTCGAGTTCTCTCATCCGCGCCTCGGCCCGCTCCAGAGCTTGCTGTTGAATGATGACGGTCTGAGCAAGATAGTAGGGCGCATCGGGAGACCTCCGAACAAGATCGCGAATCAGGGCATCCGCCTCCGGATCCTTCCCGCCGCTGCCTTCATAGCTGCGCAGGCGTGCAAACAAGTCTTCGATGAGCTGCTGTTCTTCCCTGTTCATGGGACTCGCCTCCGCTCCTGGTTACCCTCACGGGTAAGACAATGGACAACGCCGAGCATGTAGGAAGCCGGGGGCTGAAGTGACATGGGGGGCCCGACGATATTTCCATGAACATTCGCCGTAACCCTGCCGTGCCGCCGTACGGATCATGCGACAGTCAGCAAAGCCGCACGCTGAGATGACGCGTCACATCAGCCGTTCGCACTAGTCCGCCAGCGTCCGAGCGCCGCACAAAAAGCAGTCATATCTCACTCCGCGCGCCCCTCCCCTGCCGACCTCAGCGACAAACCTTTTTCTTCGACCGAAGCATCGTATAGTGATGCCCCTAAGAACCAGGGAGGAAGACATGGACCGAATTGCGATCACACTGTGGTTTCTGCTCACCGTCGTCGTCTGCCTGACAGTGTTCCACATGGCAGACGGGAAATTCTGAACGCAGAGGAGCCGCAACAAACCCCCAAAAAATAAGCGGGGGACGTGGTGGTCCGCCCCGCGAACTTTGGGGGTGTGGGGGGTACGG
>CAYYDL010000418.1:0-6223 GCA_964470545.1 uncultured Hyphomicrobium sp.
GATCCGTATTCCCGGCGAGATCACGTGCGAAATGCTCGACATTCTCCGGAAGGCCGATGCGATCTATCTCGACGAGATCCGCCGCGCCGGCCTTTACGATGCCATCTGGCAAGCCTTTGCCGTGTTGCTGCCCGTCCGCACCGTCGGCGTCATGGGCGACGGCCGCACTTATGACCATGTGCTCGGCCTGCGTGCCGTCACGTCAGTCGATGGCATGACGGCGGACTTCTTCCACTTCGATATGGCGTTCCTCGGCCGCGTCGCCACCCGCATCATCAACGAGGTAAGGGGCGTCAACCGCGTCGTCTATGACGTCACCTCCAAACCCCCGGGCACGATCGAGTGGGAGTGATCGACCGACGGTGACTGACGGTCTGCGTTCATGCTGCGAAATTCGTTGAGCGGGAAAGCGCCTCCCAGGTGCCGATTTCAGCCTGCATGTCCTTAAGCTTCTGTTCGACTAAACTTAGAGCATCGTCGCCCAGGAATAGCCGCGTCGGCGGGTTTTCGGCATTGACGAGCGCAAGCAACGCTTTGGCCGCCTTCGCTGGATCGCCGGGCTGATTACCGCTCTTCGCCTGGCGTGCCGCGCGGATCGGGTCCATGACGCGGTCGTAGTCGGCAATGCTTCGCGGCGTGCGGTCCAGCGACCGGCCGGCCCAATCGGTGCGAAATTGTCCAGGCGCGAGCGCCGTCACGCGGATGCCGAATGACGCGACTTCCTTGCCGAGCGCTTCCGAGATGCCTTCAAGCGCGAATTTGCTGCCGCAATAAAAGCTGATCCCCGGCATCGTGATGAACCCGCCCATCGAGGTCACGTTGACGATCTGACCCCGCCGGCGTTTCCGCATGCTGGGCAACACAGCTTTGATCATCGCCACCGGACCGAACACGTTGGCGGCGAACTGCCGTCGCAGGTCCGTGATGGAGGATTCTTCCAGCACACCCTCATGGCCGTAACCGGCGTTGTTCACCAGTACGTCGATCGGACCGGCACGCCGTTCCGCCTCCGCCACAGCGCCGGGGATAGCATCGTACGAGGTGACATCGAGCACGACAGGATGTGCAAGGTTCGGCGCGAGCGCAGCAAACGCGCCGGCGTCTTCCGTTCGTCGTACGGTGCCGATCACGCGATGTCCGGCGTCCATCGCACCTTTTGCAAAGGCCCGGCCCAAACCGGAGCTGACGCCGGTGATGAGGAATGTCTTGGTTTCGGTTAGTGACATACAAATAGCTCCCACTAGCAAAGTATTTATATCATGATATAGTTTTCCAATGACGTCGCGCAAGGGCTCAAAGTTATCCATCCCGAGGGGCGAGCAGGTCCGCCAGCGCATACTCGATGCCGCCGAACACCTGCTGCGCCAGGGCAATGCGGAATTTTCAATGCGCGATCTTGCTGTCGAGTCATCGGTCAGCTTCGCCACGCCGTTCAACCAATTCGGGAGTAAGCTTGCGATTATGCATGCGCTTTCGGGGCGACGCATCGACGCCATGGAAGCGCTGCTGAGAAACAGCTGTCCGGCGGGCGACGCGATCGATCGCGTATTCTTTGCCACCGAGGCCGCGACGTCAGTGATGATGCTGGAGCCGGTAGTGAACCGGGCTGTCATGGGCTCGCTTGGCGCCCCCAGCACCACGCCGGGAACGGTCTTGGAGCGATCCGCGAAGCTATGGGCGATGGCCCTCGGACGTGGAGATGGTCTGTCGGGGGCTTACCGTGGCGAAGCGCTCGGCATTTTGCCGAGGCAACTCGCATTTGGATTTCGCGGCGTTTTGTCCTTTTGGACTGCGGGCGAATTGAATGACGCCGAGCTCGAGCCCGCCGCAAAACGGGTGGCCGCGACGCTCATGCGCGGCTTCGCCGATCCACGCCGACGGAAAGCGCTGACCCAAATGGGGATCCAACACGTAAGTATGGCATTGACACGTTGATCTACTAGAAGGTAGACAAACGGTTATGAGCAACGTATCGCACACCGCCGATGAAATCCTCGCCTGCGCCCGCACCCTGATCATCGCGGGAGGCTACAACGGCTTCAGTTATGCCGATATCGCGGACGTGGTGGGCATCCGCAAGCCAAGCATCCACCATCACTTTCCAAGCAAGGTCGATCTCGTGCGCACACTCGTTTCCCGCTACCGCGAGGAAGTCGAAGTGGGCATCGCCGAATTGGAACGTCACGCTTCCGATCCGGCAGACATTTTGCGGAAATATGCCGGCTTTTGGGAGGCCTGCATCAATGACGCAAGCGCGCCCTTCTGTGTTTGTGCGCTGCTGGCAGGTGAACTGCCTGTGCTTCCCGAAGAGATTGCGCTCGAGGTGAGGGCGCACTTTCGCGCGCTGTCATCGTGGCTCACGTCAGTCTTCGAACGTGGCGGGCACCAAGGCATCCTCAAACTTACCGACGCGCCCCGCATGGAAGCGGAAGCGTTCATGGCCACGGTTCATGGCGCCATGCTCTCGGCGCGTGCCTATGGCGACCCCAAGGCCTTTAGCACCGTGACGAATCTACTTTTGGAACGGCTCTCCCCTCTCCAGTGAAACGCCTCCAATCGCGCATCTGCATCAGAAGTTTGCCTATCAACTAGAAGATAGTTACATCATGAAAAGGATCACTCTTATGACAGCCGACTATTCAGAAATCGCGCTCTCCATCGAAGAGCGATGGTTGACCCAATACTACTTCATCCGGGCCGCGTTCTCGGTTTTTTGGGTCACGCTCGCCCTCACGATCGGACTGCATGATGCAACCGCGGCGGCTGTCTTGCTGGTCGTTTATCCCGCATGGGATGCCGTCGCGAATTATGTAGATGCTGCGCGAAGCGGCGGCCTCGGGCAGAACCGCACGCAAGCGATCAACGTCTTCGTCAGTCTGGCGACGACGGCCGCGGTGTTTGTCGCGCTGCAGACCGGCATGAACCAAGTGCTTGGCGTCTTCGGAGCCTGGGCGATCCTCGCCGGATTGCTGCAACTCGCAACGGCTGTCAGCCGCTGGAAGAGTTACGGCGCGCAGTGGGCGATGGTTCTGAGCGGCGCTCAGTCGGCATTGGCCGGAGGGTTCTTCATTGTGCAGGCGCGCATGCCCGAGCCGCCTTCGATCAGCAACATCGCCGGATACGCTGGCGTGGGCGCGCTCTATTTCCTGATTTCCGCGGTGTTGCTCACCATCCGCGACATGGGCCGGAAGTCCGGTTGATCGTGCAGCAGGCGCTGCCGAGATATTCGGCGCGTCTCCGCTCGGTGCGTTTCCGCAGTCCCGGATTTTGGCGCTGCCGCAGTATCGTGCTAAGCGGCGGTGGTATTCCAATGGAAGTCCCCCCTATGGACAACGCCTCACCGCGCACGCGCCGTATGCGTACAATGGCCGTGACGCTGCTCGTTATCGCCGGCACCGTGAACTACTTCGACCGGGCCGCGCTCGCCGTCGGCAATCCTGAAATTCGCGCCGAGCTAGGCCTCACATTTGAAGACATGGGGCTGCTTCTCTCGGTTTTTGCGTGGAGCTACGGCTTCGCGCAAATCCCGGCCGGCGTTTTGGTCGATCATTTCGGCGTTCGCCGCGCGCTTGGCTCGGCGATGATCCTCTGGTCGCTTGCCCAGCTAGCGGCGGGTCTCGTGACGTCCTTCCAGCAATTCCTGAGCGCACGCGTGGCGCTCGGGCTCGGCGAATCCCCCATGTACATCGGAGGCACCAGGGTCTGCGCGGATTGGTATCCGCTGCAGAAGAGGGCTTTGCCCATCGGGATATTCAACTCGTCTTCGGCGCTTGCGCCAGCCCTCGCTCCGCCTATTCTGACCTGGCTGATGATCGCGCATGGCTGGCGCGTAATGTTCGTCATCGCTGGCTTGGCGGGCCTCGTCGTCGCGATACTGTGGGCGATAATGTATCGCGCGCCGCAAGACGCTGAGATACCCGGCGCCGATATCACCGAAATCCATCGCGACGACGGCGCCCCGATCGAGCACGTCGGCTGGAAGCAGATCGGCTGGCTACTGCAATTTCCGACTGCGTGGGGAATGTTCCTAGGCTTCTTCGGCGTCGTTTACATTTCGTGGCTCTACGCCACTTGGCTACCGGGATACCTTGAAATCGCGCGTCACCAGAGCATCGCCAGCGCCGGCATCTGGTCGGCAGTCCCGCTCGCCGCGGGATTTTTCGGAGCCATTTCAGGCGGCGTGATTTCCGATCGGCTGGGACGGATCGGCATCGGCGGCTCATCAGCCTGCAGGCTCCCGATTATCTGGGGCTTGCTGATGGCCGGCGTTTCGACCGCAGCCGCCGTCTTCGTTGACGATCTGGGCATTGCGATCGCCTTGATGTCTCTCGGCCTCTTCGCTGCAAACGTTTCGTCGAGTTGCGGCTGGGCCCTCGCGGCCGTCATCGCGCCGGTCAACACCGTGGCGACGCTCGAGGCAATTCAGAACGTCGGCGGCTCCGTCGGTGGCTCGCTCGCGCCCTACCTCAGCGGCGTCCTTCTGCAGCGGACTGGTTCTTTCGTGCCGGCTTTCGTGCTCGCCGGAATCATAGCCTTCGTTTGTGCCGGCATTTACTGGTCGATGACGCGCAAGAGAATTGATGCCCCTCAACCGCAAGAGGCGGAAGCGGTCGTTTAACCGCCGCCCGTCGCATCGATCTAATGAAGCCGACGCAACGGGCGGGATCGATTTTCACCATCCGCTTCGGCAGAGAGAATATTTGCGCTTCCAGAAGTAGTCGCCGGTCGCGAGCCACCGGTCGAAAAGATACCCGCAGCCAACGCCCGTATTGGCGATAATGATCCCGAGCCTCGGGCGATGGCGGAAGAAGAAATGATTGTGCATGCCATTGCGCATCAGCATGTGCATGTGGTTCCCGCCAGCATTCGCGGACGAGATCCCACCCGTCACTGCGGCGAGGGCGACGATCGCTGCAACCGCAAAAGACGTCTTTGACATATGTGTTGTTCTCCATGAGCTAAGTTCGCATTTGCCAAGCAAGGAAACGCATTGGCAGTCCCGAGACACAGCGGCTCGGGAGGTGGAGAACTGACATTTCGAAAAGGATGCGGCTGTTCCGGTCGAAACAGGATCGCGATCGCCGCAGGCGCTTCAGGGACGCTCAGCGAATATTGCAGCGACCTCAGGCCCCGTCGCGTTGCGCGGGAGGGCGTAGAAGTCGGCCTCTTTCTCCAGCGCAATCTCGAGCTCGCGTTGGAATGTCATCCGATCGAGTTCGATGGTGCCGAATTGGCGAAGGTGATCCGTCACGAATTGGGTATCGAGAAGCGTGAAGCCGCCGCGAATCAGCCGGGCAGCGAGATGGACGAGGGCGATCTTTGACGCGTCTCGCTCCGTCGAGAACATGCTCTCGCCGAAGAACGCGCTTTTGAGCGCAACGCCGTAGAGTCCGCCAACCATCTTTTTGCCGTCCCACACCTCGACGGTGTGACAGGCTCCGAGTTCGAAGAGCTCGCGGTAGAGCGTGCGGATGCGATTATTGATCCAGGTCGACATCCGGCCGGCGCGGGGGGCCGCGCAGCCGTCGATGACGCCGTCATAGTCGCTATCGACCTTCACTTCGAAGGGCGTCGTCCGCACCGTGCGCAGCAATCGTCGTGGAATATGCAACCCGTCGAGCGGCAGAACCCCCCGTTGCTGCGGCTCGATCCAATAAAGCGCCGGGTCGTCCGCGCTTTCGGCCATCGGAAAAATGCCGCAGCTGTAGGCCTTCAGGAGGACCTGCGGCGTAATCTCGAACATCGGGTCGTCGCGCGACGCCATGCTGCCACTTGCCAAGCGAACTCTCGGACGCGCGCGGAACATGTCGCGCAGAGGCAAAGCTTACTTCATCCCCAGATATTTTTCGAGCCAGTGAATATCATAGACACCGTCGACGATATCCGGCTCACGGACGAGATCCTGGAACAACGGGATCGTGGTTTCAATCCCGTCGATCACGAACTCTGCCAGAGCGCGGCGCAAACGCATCAACGCATCGTTGCGCGTTTTCCCGGTCACGATCAACTTGCCGATGAGGCTGTCGTAGAAGGGTGGAATTCGGTAACCCTGATAAACGCCACTGTCGACACGCACACCGAGGCCGCCGGGAGGGTGCCAGTAGGTGATCTGGCCCGGCGACGGGCGAAAATCCTTCGGATTCTCGGCGTTGATGCGGCACTCGATGGCGTGCCCCGTCAGTTCGATGTCATCCTGCGTGAAGCTTAACGGAAGGCCGGCCGC
>CAYYDL010000419.1:0-4800 GCA_964470545.1 uncultured Hyphomicrobium sp.
TGCCTGTCGCCAGGATGACAACTGCATAAACCACAAGCCCGATGACGATTTCGACGGAGAGGATGGACGCTTTGATGAGGAATCCGGTGCCGTGTCCGTAATAGGGTGCGAGCCAATGGCTGGTTGTCATCAGGGCGGCGACCATCAGGGCGCTCGCCAATAGGATTAGCGGGATGTTGCGCTTGATGCGGCTGTCGGCCACGAAGTCGCCGCGCCGGTTGAGCGTCGACCAGAGAAGATACGCATTGAGCCAGCCGCCGAGTGCGGTCGCGATGGCGATGCCGAGTTGCGGCATCATTTCCAAATGGCGCAATAGGAAGAACAGCGCGATGGAGCCTACGGTATTCGCGGTCAGGCTGACCGCTGCGTACTGCATCGGCGTTTTCGTGTCCTCCCGCGCATAATAGGCGGGAGAGAAGACCTTGATCATTACGAATGCCGGCAGGCCGAGCGCAAACATGGCGAGGACGGATGCTGTAACGTGGGTGTCGTTCGGTCCGAAGGCACCGCGCTGGAACAGGACTCGCACGATATCGGTCGGGATGACTGCGAGGGCGAGCGCCGCCGGAATTGTCAGAAGCATCGCGAATTCGAGCGAGCGGTTCTGGCTGTCCATCACGCCAACCGTATTTCCGCTTCGCAGTTGCCGCGAGACGTCGGGCAGCAAGACGATGCCGACGGCGATGCCGACGATACCGAGCGGCAGCTCGTAGACCCGATCGGCGTAATAGAGGTGGGAAACCGCGCCGGGCTGGAGCGAAGCGATGATCGTACCGATGGCGATGTTCAGCTGAGTCACGCCGCCGGAAATGACGCCCGGAATGCCAAGCCGGACGAGGTGACGGACATCGTCAGTCAGGCGGGGTCGGCGGATCCCGAGCGACATGCCCGCGCGGTGCATGCCCCACATCAACAGAGCGAGCTGCAGGAAACCTGCGACGAACACGGCCCAGGCCTGGATGATGCCGGCTTGCGGTTCGGCCTTATAGCCGATCCACATAGAGATCAACGTCGCGATCATCATGACAACGTTCAGGACGATCGAGACGGATGTGGCCTCGACGAACCGGCCAACGGAATTCAAGGCGCCGGACATCAGTGCAACAAGCGACATGCAGAGCAGGTAGGGCATCGTGATGCGCGTCAGCAGCACGGACAAATCGAATTTCTCTGGCTGTACGTCGAAGCCCGGCGCGAGGGCGTACATCAAGACGGGCATCGTCAGTTCGGCCACGATCGTGACGATCAGGAGAATGAAAATGAGGCCCGCCATCGCGTCTCCGGCGAACTTGTGTGCAGCCTCGGGACCATCACCTTCGAGCTTCTTGGCAAAGATCGGCACGAAGGCGGAATTGAAGGCGCCCTCACCGAACAGCCGGCGAAACAGATTCGGGAAGCGAAAGGCGACGACGAATGCATCCGCGACCCAGCCGGAACCGAGCGTGGCGGCAATCAGGATATCGCGCACGAAGCCGAAAACACGACTGACGAGGGTCAACCCGCCGACGGTGACGAACGATTTATAGAGTTTCATCGCATGAACGGATTAGCGGTTCTCGTTTCGGCCGAAAGCAAAGATTCGCCCTCATAGACCGGCTTGAGGCCGTAAACATCGGGCAATTTGATGTCGGGATAGCGTGTCCTGTGGGCCGTGGCCACGAAGTCACGACTCTCCGGTGAGTTAACAGATCTTGTCCGAGCGTCAGACGCGCACAGCCTCAGACGCCGCCTTGGCCCGCTCCGGGTCTAGGATCGACTTGAGGCGTGTACGCAGCGTATTCTGGCGCGCCTCGCTGATGATCTGCTTGCCGAGCAAATCCGTGACGTAGAATACGTCGACAGCCTTCTCGCCAAATGTCGTCACGTGCGCCGAAGCAATGTCGAGTGACAAGTCCGAGAGCACTGCCGTGAGGTCGTAGAGAAGCCCGGGGCGGTCGCGTCCCGAAACCTCAAGCACTGTCAGACGATCGGAGAGCGCATTGTTGATGACGATTTCCGGTTGAACCGTAAACGCATCGACTCCCCGCGCCGCGGTTCGCCTTTTCTGGAGAAGTGCGGAAATCTTGTCCTTGCCGTTGAGCAGCCGTTGAATCGTCTCGATAATGCGGCGTGCGCGGCGAAGCTCGTCATCGTCGTCGGTGAATTCCCGGTTGAGCAGGAACGTGTCGAGTGCGTAGCCGTCGCGCGTCGTCGTGATGTGGGCGCCGGCGATGTTGGCGCCTGCCGCGGCGCAAGCGCCTGCGAAGAGCGAAAGCAGCCTCGGGTGATTTGGCGCGAAGACCGTCAGCTCCGTAATGGCCGTGAACGCATCGGTCTTGACCGCAGTTGCAAATTTCGTACGTGAACGCATGGCGTCGCGCACGACGTTGGCGTGCACGACCTGCGTCGCGAGATCCGTGCGCAGCCAGTAATTCGGATAGTGGCGATCGATGAAGGCGTTGACCGTGCTTGCGGGCCAGCCGACCAGCGCATCGCGCAGCGCCGTTTGAGCCTGCTCGATGCGCTCATCGCGGGGGATCTGCGTGTGGCCGCCAGCTACGAGCGGTTCGGTCTCGTGATAGAGTGTGCGGAGAAGCTGGCCTTTCCAACCGTTCCAGACACCCGGCCCGACGGCCCGGATATCCGCGCAGGTTAGCAGCAAGAGAAGCTTCAGTCGCTCGGGGCTCTGCACGATGTTTGCGAACGCGCGGATGGTGTCGGGATCGGAGATGTCGCGCGAATGCGCGAAGTTGCTCATCGTCAGATGTTCCTGGATCAGCCAGGCAACGAGATCCGTTTCGGCCGCCGTCATTCCGAGCCGTGGACAGATCTTGCGCGCGATGCGCGCGCCGACGAGCGAATGGCTTTCCTTGCGACCCTTGCCGATGTCATGGATGAACGCCGCAACGAGAAGCGCCCGGCGGTTCTGAATCGACGAGAAGATTGCCGTCGACAGCGGCAGCTCGGCTGCAAGTTCGCCGCGTTCTATCGCGGCAATATTGCCGAGTGTCCGAAGCAGATGCTCGTCGACCGTGTAATGATGATACATGTTGAACTGCATCATCGCGACGATGCGCCCGAATTCCGGCAGAAAACGGCCTAACACACCGGCATCATTCATCTGCCGAAGGGATGCCTCGGGATTGCCCCTGGCTGTGAACAGCGACAGGAAAATGGCGTTGGCCTCGGGGTCATGGCGAAGCTTGTCATCGACGAGCCGAAGGGAGCTACGAAGCAGGCGGATGGCGTCGGGATGCAGATATGCCCCAGTGTTGGCAGCCTGCGCGAAGAAGCGGATGAGGTTTACGGGATCACGGGTGAATGCGTCCGGATCGGCGACATTCAGACGGTCGTTGTCGATGCGGAAATCGGTCTTCTGGCGAACCTCGCGCCGCGTCATCCAATTGAGCGGATTCAAGAGATGCTTGTAGCCGGGTGAGGTCTTCAGCTGCTGCATCTCGAGGGCGCCGCAAAGGATCGTCGTCAAGTCTCCCACGTCCTTGGCGATCAGGAAGTAGTGCTTCATGAAGCGTTCGACCGCGCGCAAGCCTTCGCGGGAGGTATAGCCGAGGCTCTGCGCCATCGCGGGCTGAACCTCGAACGACAGAACCTCTTCGGCGCGGCCCGTCAGAAAATGCAGGAAGCAGCGCACGCGCCAGAGAAAGTCTTCGCAGCGGCGGAACGTCTGTACTTCCTCCGGCGTGAAGATGCCGGCTTCGACCGCGGCGGCGCCGACTTCCTGGTTGAAGATGTATTTCGAGAGCCACTGCAGCGTATGGAGATCGCGCAGACCGCCTTTTCCATCCTTGATGTTAGGCTCGACCTTATAGCGGCTTTCGCCGGCGCGGCGCGTGCGTTCGTCGCGTTCCGCCATTTTGGCGTCGATGAACTGGCGGGCGGTGCCTGTCACGACTTCCGATCGGAAGCGATCCTCGAATTCCGCAAAGAGCTGTGCGTCGCCGAGAATGAGACGTGAATCGAGGAGGGCGGTCCGGATGGTGATGTCGGCGAGGCTGAGCTTCAGGCATTGCTCGACGGTGCGGGTGGCGTGGCCGACTTTGAAGCCGAGATCCCAGAGCATATAGAGCATGTATTCGGCGACGCTCTCGCCCCATGGCGTCTGCTTGTAGGGGAGCAGGAACAGCAGGTCGATGTCGGAGCCGGGGGCCAAGAGGCCGCGGCCGTAACCGCCCGTCGCCACAATGGCCATGCGCTCGGCGTCGGACGGGTTCGTCGCGCGGTAGACATGGGTGACGGTGTAGTCATAGATCAGCCGGATCAGCTCATCCTGGAAGAGGCTGAGGCCGGCTGCACAACGTCGGCCATTCCCATCGACATCCAGCGCATTCCGCGCGGCCTCGCGCGCGTTTTTCGTCAGCGTCTTGAGGCTCTCAAGGACTTTGGGCCGCGCCTCCGCGGGCGAGGCGTTGCTCTCATTGAAATATGCGGTCAGCTCGCGGCGGGCTTCGAGTCGATCGAAGTAGGGCGGCGGAATGAGGACGTTCGTGGGATCGTTGGTCAAGGCTTCGTCTTCTTCAGGGTTTCGGCAAGAGCCTTGAGTTCGTAGAGTTTCTCGAGCGCCGCCTTCGGCGCCAGATCATCAGGATGCATGGCCAGAAGCAGCTTTTCAACGGCTGATGGAGGCTCGCCGGCAGATGCGCTTCTCGGCCGCGCCGCAGAGAATAGCGGCAGATCGTCAATACTTTCGTCACCAACACGCGGGCGGCGATCGGTCTTTTCCAGTCGCGCCAAGACCTGGCGAGCCCTGGTTACGACCGGCTCCGGCAGCCCGGCAAGCTTTGCAACCTGAATGCCGTACGA
>CAYYDL010000420.1:0-5785 GCA_964470545.1 uncultured Hyphomicrobium sp.
CCCGGACAATTCGAGCATTCCCGGCCTCGTCGGTCGCAGCGCCGCCGCGCCGATGCTGTTCGACGCCTTCGAACGCGTTCCCGGCGGCCGCACGCCGTTGCGCGGTGCTCCGGCGAATGCCATCCGCGCGACGAATGCCGAACTTCCAGCGCCGCTGAAGCGCTGGCGCGATCCCGGCGACGATCCGGTCGCCGGAAAATTTCTTGAACCGCCCGTGCTGATCTCGTTCCCGCCCGACCAATCGGAAATTGCCGAATCCGACCTCGACGGCGATCCTCTGATCTTGAAAGCCGACGGCGGCGCCCTGCCGCTGACGTGGCTCATCGACGGCAAGCCCATTCCATCCGACGCTCACACGCGCGAGGCAACATGGCAGCCGGCCGCAGGCTTTGCCAAGCTGACCGTCATCGACGCGAACGGCCGCACCGACCGTTCCTCGATCCGCGTGAGATAAGAAAAGCGTCATCCTCGAACGGACGAGCATCGCGAGAACGTTCGGGGATCCAGCATAAGGAGCGCCGAAGGGGCCATATTTCCTATGACTATGGTAGGCTCGAAACTCCCATTTGGAACCGCTCTGCCGATGGTGCAATGTGCTGCCGGTAATGTTTGTCGCTCTTTCAATTTCCCCCACTTCCACACGGCGGAATAAGAACAGCCCATGAGCCGCGCCCGCACGCCGATCCGGTGTTTCACACTCGCCGTTGCGCTGATCGCTACGACGCTCGCAACTGGCGGATGCAACGAGGCAAAACAAAAAGCTTCCAACGCGCGAACGCTTCCCGCGCTTGGCGCCAACACCGACGAGACATCCGTCTCCGGCATTTCATCAGGCGCCTACATGGCGGGACAATTCCAGATGGCGCACGCCAAGCGCGTCGTCGGCGCAGCCATCATCGCCGGCGGTCCTTACGGTTGCTCCGAAAGCATCTTCGCCAACACCATGCCGGGCACCGGCACGGCGATCTTGAATCTCAGCAAGGCCGTCAACGGCTGCATGCTCGACCTGCTCGGCGTATGGGGTGTCTCCGATCCCGACGACCTCGCAAAGAAAGCGGAGGAGCGCGCTCAGAAAGGCGAAATCGATCCGATCGCCGATGTCGTCAATGATCGTGTCTACCTCTTCTCCGGAACCGCAGACCGCACGGTCGCACCATCGATCGTCAAGCACGCGGCTGAGTTCTACGAAAAGCTCGGCGTTCCCCAAAAAAACATCGAATTCGTTTCTGACCTTTCCGCAGGCCACGCCTTCGTCACCGACGACGAAGGCAGCGCCTGCGGTGTTTCCGGCGAGCCCTACGTCGTCAATTGTGACTACGATCAGGCGGGTGCGCTGTTGAAGTTCATTTACGGCGATCTGCAACCGCGCGCCGCGACGCCGACAGGCGACTTCATTGACTTCGATCAACGCCCGTTCGTGAGAGATAATGATAGTGCCGAGCTCGCGGAAACGGGCGTCGTGTATGTGCCGAAGACCTGTGCCGATTCACCCGGCTGTCGCGTTCACATTGCGTTTCACGGCTGCTCCCAGAACCGCGAAGCAGTCGGCGACACGTTCATCAAGGAATCGGGCTTCGCACGATGGGCCGACACGAACCGTATAATCGTGCTTTTTCCACAGGTCGCCGATTCACCGATCAATCCGCAGGGTTGTTGGGACTGGTGGGGTTATACTGGACCGCAGTATTTGACTCGCGCCGCGCCGCAGATTGCCGCAGTCGATCGGATGCTGGATGCCTTGCATGGGCGCGGGGGAGGCGCATAAAGCGAACCGGCAACCGGACACCGTCAGGCGGCTCTAGTTGACGACAAAATTACCGCCATTCGGCGGGCGCAACGGGGGGAATTTGGAATGCTCGCACACGAACGCCTTTTTGCGCCCCTGTGGTCGTCGCCCCGACTGTTCCCATGGCCCTCATCGTCGGCCGTCAGCCGCGCCATCGAAATAACAGCAACTGTCGCGGCGATGGGCTGCCTCGTGATGGCGGCGGCCTTACCCAATAATTCCGACAAGCGGTCGGCCTCCGCCAACCCGCCAATCTCGACTGCGCTGCATCCTGGCCGCGAATCCGATTTCGGCGCCTACCTCGGCGCGCCTTACCATTATCCGAGCGATTTTCATTTCGTGAAGCCTGGCGTCACCGACCTCACGATCAAAAAGATCGATTGGTTCACGTTGCCGTTTGAAAATCCCCTCTACTACGGCGTGCGCATCCAACGCTGGTTCAGCGGACGCTTCGGCACGATGCTCGACTTCACGCACTCGAAGGTCCATGCGCCCTTCGATGACCAGGAATTCGACATGGAAGGCACCGTCGACGGAAAACCCGTTCCGCCGAAAGGGAAGGTCAAAGATTACTTCAACAAGCTCGAATGGACGCACGGCCATAACATGCTGACGCTCAACGGCCTGATGCGTCTGCCGTCCCTTGGCATCGTCTCACCCTACTTCGGCGCAGGCGCTGGCCTGTCGTTCCCGCACTCGGAAATTTACAAGAAGGGCGACGCCTCGCGCACCTATGAATACCAGTACACTGGCCCGGTCGGCCAGGCGCTCTTCGGCCTTGAGTTCCGCCTGTCGACCGGCTCCATTTTCGTCGAATACAAGTTCACCATGGCCGATTATTGGGGCCCGCTGACCGGGCGGGACGGCACATGGTTCCCGATCGACATGTGGCACCAGTTCTCACGCTGGTGGTCGGGTGAGCCGCCGCGGGACGGCTGGGCGGGCGCTCGGCTAACAAGCCATCAGGTGATCGGCGGCTTCCTCACGCGCTTTGTCCCGAAGACGGCGTCGCCCTAAGTCGCGCGCGCCTCGCGTCTCCGCGGTCCCGTTCTGGCTTTCCGTGCCACGCGCCCTCGCACGGCGCCCGGCGCGAGCGCCATCGAAAGCGCGGCGTTGAACGTCTTAAGTTCCGCCGCCAGCCAGGTCGCGAAATCTGCTGAGGCGTCCGAAACCTTTCCTCCGAGGCGGCGGACAAGATAATAGCCGAACCGCGTCGCAACGACGTCCAGCGGCCGAACCAGCCGCCTCGCAACGAGCGCATCGCCGGCCTGGATCTGATCCGCGAGCGCAAACCCCTGCCCCGCCTCTGCGGCCGCAATCACGAGATCGCCGTTGAGCGTCGGTCCCGATGGGGCGATCCGATCCGCGACGCCCGCCGCTTTGAGCCACGCCTCCCAGCATTCCTTGGCCGTCTCCTGGAGAAGAAGATGGTCATCGAGATCGGCAGCAGCGGCCAGTGGATGCTCCCGCAGAAATGCCGGGCTGCAAACCAGCATCAACTCCGCAGGTGCAAGCTTCGTGATCTCGACACCGTCCCACGTGCCGCCGCCCCAGCGGATGCCGACGTCGATATCCTCCTTCGCGAAATTGACGACCCGGGGCGTCGCATCGAGAACGAGATCGATCCCAGGGTGAAGCGCCCTGAACTTACCGAGCCGCGGCACGAGCCACAGTGCAGCAAACGAAGGATCGGACGTGACGGTCAGCCGCCTCCGCCGTCGTGACGGTCGCGCAAACCGGCTTGCCGCTGACGCGATGAGATCGAAACCTTTCGTCAATTCCGCAGCAAGCGACTGCCCCGCTTCCGTCAGTTCGACGCCGCGCCCCGTGCGTTCGAAAAGCGGCGTGCGAAACTCCGCTTCGAGCGCACGCACATGCCGGCTGATGGCCGCATGCGTGACGTTGAGTTCCGCCGCTGCCCGCGAAAAGCTTGCGAGGCGAGCCGCGGCCTCGAACGCCTTCAATGCATTGAGCGGTGGAAGCTTGCGCGCCATGGCAACATGTAACAAAAACTTACACGTCGTGTAAAGCAATGCCGTTTGTTACGCCTGCGGAGGAGGCGCACCGTTCTCGCCAACGAATTCGAGAACGGAGAAAGCCAATGATGCGTGTGATCGAACACCTGATCGAGCGGATCGAAACGATCCTTTATCCCTCGCGCCGCCGCTTTGACGGCCATTGCGGAGAATGAACGTCAGGACAGCCCTAACGTCATCCTCGGCGCAGGCCGGAAGCCGTCGAAGTCGGCGATCGAAAAACAGGTGCACGAGATCCGGTAAACGCCTCGCGTGCACAGCACAGCCGAACACTCGGACTGCGCCGAAAAAATCTCAGAACCGCTTCAGCAGCCGGTCGATGTATTCAAGCTCGTCCTGCGGCCTGAGACTCTCTCCGGACCGCTTGCGAAGCTCTTCGAGGATCTCGCGCGCACGCTGCGCATCGATGGCATCCGGCACCTTGACTGATGTGCCGAGGTCCGGCCCCTGCGCACGCTGCGGTCGTCCGAACGGATCGCGCGGGGAGTTGCCGCCGCGGCCAAGCCTCTGCTGCGCGTTCTGCTGCATTTGCTGCGCCATCTGTTGCGCGCTCTGGCGCATCTGATCGAGCGCTTGGCCCTGCTGGTTGGCCGCCTCGTCGAGATCGCCCTGCTTGAGCGCGTCTTCGGCCTTGCCCATCGCGTCTTCGGCGTTGCCAAGCTTGTTGGGATCACCCGCCTGCATCTCCTCGAGGTCTTCCTTGAGTTTGCGAAGCTGATCGCGCAACTGCGCCTGCCGGTCTCCGAGGCTGCCTTGACCGCGCTGCTGTCGGCCACCGGCTTGCCCACCTTGACCCTGCTGCCCTTGGCCTTGCTGACCGCCACCTTGCTGATCGGCCTGCATGTTGCCTTGCCCGCCACGCTCACGGCCCTGGCCCTGCTGACCGCGGCTTCCCGCACGCGGCGAGCCTTCGCCGTTCTCGTCTTGCTGCGAACCGCCCTCGCCCTGGCGCCGCCTCTCGCCGAACGTGTCGTCCATCAGCTGCTGCTGCTTGCCGGTGAGATCGGAAAGCTCGTTGAGCTTCTTCATCATCTGCTGAGCGCGCTGCTGCTGCGCGCGCGCTTCCGGCGAATTGGCGGCCTGCAGGCGATCCATCAGCTCGCGCAGCTCAGAGAGCATCCGCTCGGCGTCTTCGCGTGAGCCCTCGCGCGCGCTCTTCTCAAGATCCTTCATCATCTGATCGAGATCTTGTTGGCCAAGTTCGTGTTGCTGATCGTTCTGCTGCTGGTCTCCCGACGGATTTTGCTTCTCCGCGTTCTTCTGCATTTCGTTGAGATAGTCGTTGAGCCGCTTTTTCAGCTCGGCCATCGCGTCCTGGATTTCCTTGTCGTCGCCCTTCTCGATCGCGTCCGAAAGACGATCCTGCGCATCCTTCAGCGCACGCTCCGCCTGCGAAAGGTCGCCGTCTTCGATCTTGAGCGCGATCTGCCAAAGATCGGAGATCGACTCGTTGATCGCCTGACGCGAGTCTTCGTGATCGAGCCGGTGATAGATCGACCGCAAGCCAAGATAGACGCCGTCATCCGTAATGAAGCCTTCAGGCTCCATCGTCAGCGCATCGAGCGCGCGGACGGCTGTCGGCCGATAGCGCGAATCTTCAGCGAGCTTCCGGCGTTGCTCGACGACGGCCCGCGCCAGCGGGTTTTTGAAGTGACGCGAGGGCAGTACGATTTCGATCGGTTTGCTCTTCCCGACCTGACCACCGACATCGGTCGCTTCAAGCCAGAGCTGCACGCGCTGTCCGGCAAGCGGATTTTCGGCGACGTCGAGCAGCGTCGACGTGTCGACCTTCTTGGCGCCCGGACGCGGAATCCTGAGGCTCAGCACCGGCGGCCGTTCGAGCGGCAGGCGCGGTCCGGTCAACGGCGGCGGCTGTGCCCACGCCTTCGATGGATCGACAGGCTCTGGCGGAACTTTGCGCAGTTTCACTTCCGCGCTTTGAATACCGTAATCGTCCTCAGCC
>CAYYDL010000421.1:0-7393 GCA_964470545.1 uncultured Hyphomicrobium sp.
CCTTTGAGCTTAGAAAGGCGGACCTTGTTGCCGGTCTCGTCCGGCAGATTGAAGTCCGGTGCTTTTTTGCCGTCTTCGATCATCTTGAAAGTGCCTTTCTTTTGTCGTTTTTGCGCTTAGTAGCTGATGTCACGCGAGCGGGGTGCAGAGGGTTTAGACTTTCTTTCGAAAGCGTTTTCTGTCCGTTCCCGGCTACTATACGGGTGACCGGGCCGCAATCGGTCCGTGGGGGTTTTTGAGGAGCGGAGTTGACGAAGCTGGCAACCGGCGGGCGGCCTGCCAATCGGCGGAACGCCGACCAGAGCGCGCAGCGGCACGCATCGCCACGCTTGTCGGTCTATGCGGAGCGCGATGCGCCGCAGACGCCTTCGCCTGAGCCGCCTCCCGAGACAGCGGTCGCATTCGGCATTCGGCATTTCTTCACGGGCTGCCGGGTCCTTTTCTATATCGCGATGCCGCTCGCGCTTCTCGCGATGATGGCCGTCGGCATTCTCTACGTGCGCCTTCGGCATGGACCGATTGCGCTCGATTTCGTCGTCGCACCGATCGAACGGGGTATCAACGCGGAACTCGTGGCCAGTTCGGTGAAGATCGACGGCGCCGAATTGCGCGTCGGACCGAGCGGAGAACTCGAGTTCCGATTGCGCGATGTCAGCGTGCTCGAGCAGGGTGGAGATGTCGTTCTGTCGTCGCCGCTCGCGGCGGTCAACAGCTCGATGGCGGCGCTCGCGCGCGGCCGTATCGTTCCGGCGCGGATCGAGCTCATCGATCCGATCATCGCGCTTGCCTATTCCGAGCAATCCGGCTTCGTGTTCGAGCGCGCCATTCCGAAGCCCGTGCCGGCGGGCGCCCAACAGGGAACAACCACGCAGGTGCCGGCGAGCGGCGCGCCCGCCACAACGGTTGTCGTCCCGACCTCAGGGGCAACAGGCACCAAGGTCAACCTCGCCAAAATGCTCACCGAGTCTTCGCGGCGGGCACGACAGCGGCTCGATGCAACCTCCTATCTGACCGAATTCGGCATCTCGAATGCGACCGTTGTCGTCGACTACGAAGGGCAGCGAAGTTCGTGGCGGATCGATGAGGCCAGTGTCGATTTCGATCACGCGACTCGGCGCAGCGTGATTTCCGGGCGCGCGACGGTCGCCTCTTCAAGAGGACCCTGGTCGCTCTCGTTCCTGACGGATGAGAGCGAACAATCGGGGAAGATCGAGGTCAAGGCGACGGTGCGCGATCTCGTGCCATCGACGCTGGCTTCGGCTGCGCCGCCGCTGGCATTGCTTGGCAACTTCGAATTCCCGGTATCGGGTGATGCGACCGTCGCTCTTTCAACAGTCGGAGACGTCGAGGATGCCGATCTCGCCATTCAGATCGGGCAGGGGCGGGCGCGACTTCCCTACATGGTCCAGCCGATGGACATTACGGCGGGCCTTTTCAAGCTCGCCTATGACGGCAAGGCCCGACACTGGGATCTAAAGCCGAGCCCCGTCAAATGGGCCGACGGCGCCATCATGTTCACCGGGAGCATGGCCGACGTCGCGAAAGGCTCGGATTCCCCGACATGGACCTTCGCCCTTGACGGCAAGAACGGAATATTCGAGGCGCCGGAGTTCAATGTCCCGCCGGTGTCCATCGATCGCTGGACGGCGCGCGGTACGATCATTCCAAGTCGCGGGTATGTCGATCTCGCGGAGTTCCGTCTCGCGGGCGGCGGCGGCGAGGCGACCGTGAAGGCGATGACGCAGGCGGGCCCGCATGGTCAAAGCATGTCGGCGGAATTCAACGTTTCGCCGATGCCGCTTGCTACGCTCAAGGCGCTCTGGCCACGTGCGGTGGCGACAGGAACGCGCGACTGGGTTGGCAAGAACGTCAACGCCGTCGACTTCAAAGGCGGCACGCTTACGTTCTCAAACGGCAATGTCGGGGGCATCGAACCTGGAACCGTCCAGACGGAGACCGAGCGCGCCAGTGCGAACTTCGAAGCGGAAAACGCCGTGTTCACGCCGCTATCCGGCATGCAGCCGATAACGGCTCCCACGACTCAGATCCATCTTGAGAACAACGAGCTTCGGATCGTCGTGCCCGAGGGAACGGTCGCGTTACCCGACGGGCGTCAGGTGCCGCTCAAGAACGGCACAATGACTGCCGACAATATTATGTCTCCGCGCCCGAATGGCGAAATCGTCTTCTCGGCGACCGGCGACCTCGGTCCATTCGTCGAAGCTATCGGGCGACTGCCCGTTCGCACGCTGCGCGAAGCTCCTCCTCTCCCGAAAGCCGCGGAAGGCAAGATCGATGCGCAGTTTCAGATCAAGCTGCCTCTCTATCCCGGCGTGACGGGGGACGACATGGCGGTTACGGGCAAGGCCCGCGTTACCAACGGCCGCTTCGGCAAGGTCGCCGGACGTTTCGACATCCAGAATTTTTCGCTCGATCTCAATCTCACCGCGACGTCGCTTGAGGCGAAAGGTGATCTGCTCATCAATGGCGTTCCGGCGAAAGTCGTCGGTCAGCGTCTCCTCGGGCCACAAGCAGGGCAGCAGCCGCCGGTCAAGATCGTGGCGAAGCTCGACGAAGCGGATCGCACCCAGCTCGGGCTCGACGTCAACGACATGGTGCACGGTGTCGTGCCGGTCGAAATTTCCTATCAGAAGGACGACAACCCGGAGCCCGCGATCAAGGTACACGCCGACCTGACGGATGCCGAGATCACGATCGACAAGTTGCAATGGCGAAAAGCTCCCGGGCGGGCGGCCTCCCTTGATACCGACGTTGTCTCGACCCCGTCGCGCGAGACGGAACTGCAGAATTTCAAGGTCATCAGCGACAACATCGTGGCTGAGGGGAAGATCGTTTTCGGGGCGGACAACAAGATCAAGGCATTCGAATTTCCCGACCTCAACCTCAACGTCATTTCGAAACTCGACGTCGACGGGACGCGGAGCAAGGATGACTTTTGGACGATCCACATCAATGGATCGAACTACGATGGACGGAACTTCTTTCGTTCGCTGTTCAACGTCGGCAATGGTCCGGATCGCAATGGCAAGTCTGCCGCGAAGGGCTCGCACGTTTCGATCGACCTTGCCAATGTCATCGGTAGTTCCGATGTCTCGCTGCGCAATCTGAAAATGGAGGCCGAGACACGGAACGGAAATCTGTCGAGCCTCGACGCCCGAGGAACGCTCGATGGCGGCGCGCCGCTCGTCGCAACGCTCGATCAGAGCTCGGGATCGCGGCGGCTCGTGGTGACGTCGAGCAATGCGGGTCAAGTCATGAAGCTCGTCAATTTCTATCCCAACATGAGAGGTGGGCAGATGCGCCTCGATGTCGGGCTCGACGGCTCGGGACCAGCAGAAAAGACCGGCGTCCTGGTGGTCGACAATTTCCAAATTCTCGGCGACCCGATCGTGTCCGAAGTCGTGAGCAGCGCCGACAGCGGGCGGCCGGCTATCAGCGGCAATCGGACCGTCACGCGGGAAACGTTCGATTTCACCCGGCTTAGAGCGCCCTTTTCGGTCGGATATGGGCAGTTCGTGCTGCAGGAATCCTATCTGAAGGGGCCGCTGCTCGGTGCGACGCTTCGCGGCAAAGTCGATTTTCGGACCAAGCGCGTCAACATCGGAGGCACCTACATTCCGCTGCAGGGCCTCAACGGAGCGCTCGGGGACATTCCGGTGCTTGGGCAGATTCTTTCCGGGACGCAGGGCGAAGGCATTCTGGGCATGACGTTCGCGGTGCAGGGACCGACGTCGTCGCCGCAGGTTATCGTCAATCCGTTTTCGCTCGTGGCACCAGGAATCTTCCGCGACATCTTTCAGATGACGTCGATGGATCCCACGATCCAGGTTCGAGATGACGGACGTCAGACGCCGGGCGCGAATGCGGTTCGAACCGCGCCGCCCGATTCCGCCGCTTCTACAGCCAAGTCGAAGAAGAAATCGAAGTCGGCATCGAAGACGAAGAAGAGCGGTTCGAAAGCGGCGGCACAGGTCGACGGCTGGTCGTCAACGACGACGAGCCCATGACAGCGCGGCCTAGACGGGCTTCAAAAGCACGTGCTTCTTCTTACCGAGAGAAAGCTTGATGACGCCGCTTTTGAGCACGTCGGCTGCCGTCAAGTTCGCCTTGTCGCTCGTAACCGTCTGATCATTGACCTTGAGGCCGCCGCCCTGGATCTGCCGGCGTGCCTCGCTGTTCGAGGTGACGAGGCCAGCTTTAACGAAGGCGGTTAGAACGCCAAGGCCGGAATCGAGTTCGGCGCTCGGGATTTCCACGGTCGGAAGATCTGCGGCGAGCGCACCTTGCTCGAACGTTTTTCGCGCTGTTTCGGCGGCGGCGTCGGCTTTCTCGCGGCCGTGGAGAAGTGCAGTCGCCTCGGTCGCCAGCACCTTTTTGGCTTCATTGATCTCGGAGCCCGAAAGCTTTTCGAGTTTTGCGATCTCGCCGAGCGGAAGAAAAGTGAAAAGCTTCAGGAAGCGCGAGACATCGGCGTCTTCCGTGTTCCGCCAGAACTGCCAGTAGTCGTAAGCGGAGAGCTGCGCTTCGTTGAGCCAGATCGCGCCGGCTGCGGTCTTGCCCATCTTGGCGCCCGACGCGGTCGTCAGCAGCGGGCAGGTCAGCGCATAGAGCTGATCCTTTACGCCCATGCGGCGGCCGAGATCGATGCCGGTGACGATGTTGCCCCATTGGTCGGAGCCGCCCATCTGCAGATTGCAGCCGTAGCGGCGGTTCAGCTCGACGAAATCGTAGGCCTGAAGCAGCATGTAGTTGAACTCGATGAACGACAGCTCCTGCTCGCGTTCGAGGCGAAGTTTGGCTGAGTCCATCGTGAGCATGCGGTTGACGGAGAAATGGCGGCCTACATCGCGCAGGAAGTCAATGTAGTTCAAGGGCGCGAGCCATTCGGCGTTGTCGACCATCATGGCATCCGACGCGGCGTCGCCAAACGTCAGGAATTTCGAGAAGACCTGCCTGATGCCCTCCTTATTGGCCTCGATCTCCGCGATCGAGCGCATCTGGCGCGTCTCGTCCTTTCCCGACGGATCGCCAACACGCGTTGTGCCGCCGCCCATCAGTGCAATCGGCTTGCCGCCGAGCTTCTGCAGCCAAGTCAGCATCATGATCGAGATCAGCGAACCAACATGCAATGACGGCGCGGTGCAATCATAGCCGACATAGGCGGTGATGCGGCCCTCGCTCGCGAGCTTGTCCAAACCTTCGACATCCGAGCACTGGTGGAAAAAGCCACGCTCCATCATCGTCTTGAGAAATTCGGATTTCGGTGTCGTCATCGCAATTCGGGCTTTCGCTTCGGTCTTCACGGGTTATGTTTCTTGGACAGTGGCGCTTGATGGTTTGCGGCTGCGCCGCAGGGCGGCCGGCACCATGCACGGGAAGGTCGTGATGAGCAAGTTGATGAAGGCAATCGGGCTGATGAGCGGAACGTCGCTCGACGGCATCGATGTCGCCCTGATCGAGACGGACGGCGAGGACCATGTGGTCCGCGGCCCAGCAAGGACATTTCCTTACGACGATACGATGCGTCGCATGCTTATCAACGCCCTTGCGGATGCCAGAGATCTTCGGTCTCGGGACGAGCGTCCAGGCTCTCTGGCCGAGGCCGAGCGCGCCCTGACCGAACAGCATGCGGTGGCGGTCGCGCAATTTCTCAAAGATACGGGCGTCGAGCGTTCGTCGATCGAGGTCATCGGTTTTCACGGTCAAACCGTGCTCCACAAGCCGGAGCGCGGGTTGACCGTCCAACTCGGCCTTGGCGATCTGCTCGCGAATTTTACACGTCGTCCGGTCGTCTATGATCTTCGCGCCGCCGACGTCGAAGCGGGCGGAGAGGGCGCACCGCTCGTCCCGGCCTATCACAGGGCGCTCGCGGCAAAGCTGCCGCAACGTCCGATAGCGGTCGTCAACGTCGGAGGCGTCGCCAATCTCACATGGATCGGCCGGGACAGGACACTCATTGCGTTCGACACCGGACCGGGCAATGCGCTGATCAACGACTGGATGCTGAAGAAGGCCGGCGCCTTTCTCGATTCCGCAGGTGCCACAGCGGCGCAGGGCACGGTCGATGAAGAGATCCTCCGCACGCTGCTGAGCCATGACTATTTTGCGGAAATGCCGCCGAAATCACTCGACCGCAACACGTTCCCAACCGATGTCGCCGACGGGCTCAGCATCGAAGACGGCGCTGCGACGCTGACTGCGTTCACCGCGCGATCCATCGCAAAGGCGCGAGAGCATCTGCCGATCGAACCGGAGCTCTGGGTGATTGCCGGGGGCGGGCGGCGCAACCGGACGATCATGCGGATGATCGCGGAGCAGGTTCTCCATGCCGTCGTTCCCGCCGAAGCGGTCGGGCTTGATGGAGACAGCATGGAAGCTGAGGCGTGGGCTTATCTTGCCGTCCGTTCCATCCGCGGCCTACCGATTACGTTTCCGGGAACGACCGGCGTGTCGGAGCCCATGAGCGGTGGCCTCAGAGTCGATCCCACCGCTCACGTCATTCACTGAAACGCCAAAGCGGCGGCGTTATTCGTCTTCACCCTCGTCTTCGCCTCCGCCAGCAGCAGGGGCCGGAGCGCTTTGCGCCTCGAGACGCTCAAGCTCACGCTGACGCTGGCGTTCGCGCTCACGCTCACGCTCGCGTTCCTTGTTACGCTCTCGATCAAGCTCGAACTGCATCATGCGTTCGTCGAGGTAGGCGCCGACGATGTTGCCGAGTTCTTCGGTCTTGTTCTCGAAGAAGTGGTTGGCGCCGGGAACGATCTCGTGGGTGATCTTGATCCCCTTCTGGACTTTCACCTTGGCCGCCATTTCCGCGACTGAGGCCGTCGGGACCACCCGGTCCATGTCGCCATTGATGATCAACCCGGAAGCCGGGCATGGCGCCAGGAACGAAAAATCATAGAGGTTCGACGGCGGCGCAACGCAGATGAAGCCGTCGACCTCGGGCCGGCGCATCAGGAGCTGCATCGCAATCCAGGTGCCGAACGATACACCGGCGATCCAGCAGGTCTTGGCGTCGGGCTTGACGAGCTGCAGCCAGTCGAGCGCGGAGGCTGCGTCGGCGAGTTCGCCGGGGCCGCCGTCCCAAACGCCCTGGCAGCGGCCGACGCCGCGGAAGTTGAACCTCAGCACGGAAAATCCCCGCGCGGCGAAGGTGTGATAGAGCTGATAAACCACCTGATTGTTCATCGTGCCCCCGAACTGAGGGTGGGGGTGCAGGATGAGCGCGATGGGGCTGTCATTACGCCCTGGGTGGCGCCGACAGGGCGACCTGCGGCGTTTTGGCGTTCAAATCCTTGTGGCTCGAATTCTCAATCCTTGACTCCAGCGCTCAGGATTTACATAACTTTAGAACCGTTCGAAATGTAGG